>NZ_CALPCY010000034.1:0-54134 GCF_943193115.1 Otoolea muris | reverse complement strand
TTTTTTACATCAGTTGCTTGAAAAAAACTTTTTAAACATTTTTCATTTTACCTATTGACATTTCTTAGCTGGACTTTTGTTCTGTCTTTACAGCTTGCGTTTGTTTCCTGCATGTAGTATCATAAACCGTACAGTAACAGTATGGTCAATAGCAAAATGTATACAATTTAAAAAAATATTTCAGGAGCATGAAAATGGATAAAAAAAATAAACGCCTCACAATCGGCCAGTTCGCCGCCCTGCACGGCGTCAACAAAAAAACGCTGATGTGGTATGATGAGATAGGGCTCTTTAAGCCCGCCGCCGTGAACCCCGAAAATGGCTACCGCTACTATACGTATCACCAGAGCCCCATCCTGGAGATCATCCTGCTCCTGCGGGAGCTGGACGTACCCCTGCCGGAAATACAGGATTTCATGAAAAACCGCTCCGCTGAAACCATGAAGCGCCTCCTTACGGAGCGGATCGCCGACCTGGATCGCCAGCTCATGCGCCTGACGGCGATCCGGAAAACCTTACACAGCCACTGCCAGGATATGGACGCCCTGCTGACCCTTAATCTGTCGGAAATCAGCATCGTGGAAAAGGAAGAACGCTGCCTGGTGACCGTGGATATCGGCCGGGACACCACATTTGAAAAAGCAGTGGAGCTGGTCACAGTCGAGACAGCCCGGTACATTCCAGGCCGCCTGCATGACGCCTTCTACGGCTCCATGATCCCCGTTGCCAGCCTGCAAAGCGGCCATTTTGACGACTATACCAGGCTCTTCATCGAGATCCCCTTCCTCAGGCGCAAAAACGGCCTGCATATACAGCCAAAGGGGCGCTATTTGAGGGCTTTCTATAAGGGAAATTGGGAAGGAATCCCGCAGCGCTACCGGGAAATCTTAGAGTATGCCGGCAGGCAGGGGCTGAAACTGTGCGGATATTCCTATGAAAAAGGGATCAATGAGACCGTCGCACAGCGGATCGAAGATTATATCGTGCAGATTGAAATACCTCTCATGGAGTCAATTAGCAACCGTTCAGAAATCAGAACCAATGGCATTAGTTAAGATGTATGTGAGCTATGGTTCATTGTGAGGGGGCCGCCGTCGCCAGCTCCTGTATCCGGCAAAACCCTGCTTCCGCTGCGCTTTTCTCCGAGCGGGAGCGGGGTTCCTTACGGATTTAGAATCTGACGATAGCGGCCCTCTCACGACAACAACACATCGCAATCGCTCACTTCGCTTAACTAAGCTGTCAGGCTTTCACGCAGATCTGCGGCTCTGCGGCCTGCATATCCACCGCGCCTCCGCTCTCCGTATACGTCTTCGCGATATCCGCCGCGGCCGGCCCGCCTGCGCCGGTTCCTGCGGGCGCTGCCGCTCCTTGTGAAGCCTTCTTTCCCTCCTCGCTGATCTCAGCCGTATCCACCGGCTCCGGAAGTCTCCCGGATGTCTCGCCGCGCCGCGCCGCCGCTTCCTCCCTGCGCCGTTCGATCAGGGCCTCCTGCTCCTTTTTCTCCTCCTTTACCTCGCTTTTCATCGCTTCCTTCGCCTCGTCGCTGCACTCCTTTGCCTTCTGCGAAAATTCCTCCGCATACCCCATGGCGCGTTCCATGGCCCCTGTATCGCCCTTTGCCTCTGCCTCGCTGTACACGCGCATCGGCGTCTCTGCCAGCTTCACATTCATATTCGCGCCGATCAGGCCGTTCATAGTTCCTGCTTTCATAAAAAACCTCCTTTTTCCAGACTCCCGGAACATCAGCCGCAAAGGCAGGCGCTGTGAGAATCCGGGAATGCACAGATATCATAACGGTTTCTTCGGCCAAAAAAGTTTTTGTTTAACCATGCGGGAACAAACGGCCTGATTTCTGTCATATACGGTCAGGCGCCGCGCGCTGTACTAATGGACTGGCGCGCTAATCTTTTATCCGATCGAGCTCTGTTAAATTTACGCCTAAACTTACTAATGTAACCTTCAGTTCAATATACCTTTCATGCATGGACTGATAGGTCGCCGGATCTTTATCTTTGACAGACTGCATCCAATTTTGTAACCTTGAAAACTCTATAATCGAGTCCCTGATAATGCCTGCTGCACTTGGCATATCATACACCTCTTTCTGAAAAATACGTTTTTATTATGACACATTCATTGTACCAGATAAGCAGATGACGTGTAAAGCATGATTGAAAAACAATGCGCAGGGCTGTATGGATCCGCGGTTACGATTCACGGGCAGTATTCCGCTAAGTGTTTTTTGTGCGTGCAGCGCAGCAAAAGTCACAACGCCCCATGCCCCGCCTCCATCATCACCGACACAAAAAACTCCCCGTCCCTTGCCGCAATATCCAAAATCCCCCCATTCCGCTCCACAATCTGCTGCACATTCATCAGCCCAATCCCATACCGTTCTTCCCCAAACCCCGTTTTATCTTCCCCCTCCCCCAGCGCATTGCGGATCTCAAACACCGCATACCGCTTCACGATCTCCGCCCGCACGGCGATGCGCCGTCTCCCCTCCTCCACCCGGCTCTGGGCGTGGATCGCATTATCCAGGAGATTTCCCAGCAGAATACAGAGATCAAAGTCCTCAATCCCCGCCAGTCCCGCCAGATTCATATCGCACGCAAAGGCAATCCCCATCTCCCGCGCCTCGCGCCGCTTCAAATTCACAATCGCGTCCACCGCCGGGTTCCCGGTCCGTATCTCCCCGTCCGTCAGTCCGCCGCTCTCGCACAGCCGTTCCACATATTGCTCCAGCCTTTCGTAGTCCCGCTTCTTTAACAGCCCTGACACAGCAATAAAATGATTCCTCATGTCATGCCGCAGCCCCGCCTGCTCCCTGCGCTCCTTCAAAAGCGCCTGATAATGCGCCGCCTTCGCCCGGTGCACCTGCTCTGACACCTCATACTGCATCGTCCGGTTCATCGCGTCTGCCAGACATAATACAACTGTAATACTTAAAATTGCCAGCACCATACATCCTAAATGAGTAAACAACTCATTCAAATACGGATCCCAGTACGCCTCCCCATTGACATCCGACACCATGGAAACGCCCCGGCTGGCGCCGAAATTCACCACATCCGTCAAAAACAGCAGTACGCATACAGGGATCAGCATCGCCTTCGCGCAGCGCGGCGAAAACATCTCCATCTTTAATTTCAGCCGCCTGAAACTCGCCCGCAGGGCTCCCGCCGCGCCGAGGTACGACAGGCAGGAGGCGAGCATCAGCGCCATCTCGCTCCGGCTGTGAAACAAAACCAGGCGCGCCGCCGATAAGGCCGCCTCCAGCCCGTTCCAGGAAAAATCCATCACAGCCAGCAGCATAGCGGCCGTAAACAGCTTCATCCATGTCTTTCCCGCAAAAAAAGCCGTACACACAAACAAAAAAGCCGCCTGCCTTAAAACCGCAAACAACAGATAATTGCCGGCCAGCTTCCCCAGCGCATCCGCCAGCAAAAAAAACGCGAACAAAAGCGTCAGGCACCGCGCCCGGTTTGCCTCTGCAGATACCCGCGCAGGGCGGAAAAATCCCTCCTGGATGCGCAGCGCCGTAAATATCTCCAAGCCATAAAAGAATGCCCAGGCCGCATATTTCCCCGCCAAAAACCACACAGCCGGATCATTTACCCGCAGATCCACACTCACAGAATACCGCCCTCCCGCTTCATAAATTTCAGGATTTCCCTGGCAAAATCATCATACCGCCTCCTGGCCAGCAGGACAACATCCCCATTCTCCATCATAATCTGCGTTTTCTGAAAACCATCCACAAACCGCAGATTAATCAGATACCCCTTATGGCAGCGGAAAAAATCCCGCCCCGCAAGCTTCTCCTCCAGCCGTCCCAGCGCCTCCGAAACCGTCACCGTCTCCTGCATACAGTGGATATCCACCAGCCTCCCCCTGGCCTCCATATACACAATATCCTTAAGCCTCACCTTCCCGGTCCCTTTCTTCGACGAAACCAGCAGATACCCCGCCTCCTCCCTTCCGCAAATCTTCCCCGCCGCGTGCAAAAGAACCTCCCGCAGCTTCTCCTCGGAAACAGGCTTCACAAGATAATGAAACGCCTCCACATCATACGCCTCAAACACATACTCGCTCGCAGACGTGACAAAGATCAGCATCATATCAGGCTGTTTCCCGCGCAGCCGCTTCGCCAGCTCCATCCCGTCCATGCCCGGCATACGGATATCCAGAAAAACCAGATCAAACGCCTCCCCGGCCTCCAGCAGATCCCGGCCCGCAAAAAACCGCTTCACAGCCGCGCCGATCCCCTCCCGCCCCAATACCTCCCGGATCCGCCTCGCCAGATCCGCGCATTCCAAAACCGCATCGTCGCACACGGCAACTGACAGCATACATCTCCCCTCCCTGTTCCAGAGTATAACCATTCAGACAGCCTGCTACAGCATTGCATTAATTCGCGAGTAAAAAACGCCCGCTATCCGCGCCCTCTGCACGCCTGCTGACACACTCCTCTATAATGAAAAAACAGACGGCAACCCACGCCCATGACACACTCAGGCGTCACCACGCATTTTGCCGTCTGCTTTTTCATAACTCAAAAGCGAATTTTAAACCTACTCATTTCATGCAGCCTGAGATTTGCGATCCACAGCCCGCCGCCGGCGGCCCCCTTCACAACAAATCCCCCGCGCACGCTTACAGAATAATCTTCGCCGGGCACTTCGCCGCGCACTTACCGCAGTTCGTACACTTCTCGTAATCAATCACAGCCACATTGTTATCCATATGGATCGCGTCAAACTCACACTGCTTCGTGCAGAGCGTACACCCAATACATCCATTGTCGCACTTCGCCTTCACAGCCGGTCCCTTATCGTGGGAGTTACACTGCACCAGATGCTCCGCCTTATACGGTACAAGGTCAATCAGGTGCTGCGGGCAGGCCGCCACACATTTGCCGCAGGCCACGCACTTCTCCTTATCCACCACCGCAATGCCGTCCACCACATGGATCGCATCAAACTGACAGGCCGCCACGCAGGAGCCAAATCCCATACATCCATAGGAGCAGGCTTTGTCGCCCGCGCCCGGAACCACGCCGGCCATCTTACAGTCCTTGATTCCATAGTAGTTGTACTGCGTCCTCGTCTTATCGCAGGTGCCCTTACACTTTACAAAAGCCACCTTCTTCTCGCTGCCGCCGGCCTCAACGCCCATGATGGCCGCGATCTTCGCCCCCACAGGCGCGCCGCCTACCGGACAGGCGTCTACAGCCGCCGTCCCCTGCGCGATCGCCTTTGCAAGGCCGTCACAGCCCGGGAAGCCGCAGCCGCCGCAGTTGTTTCCCGGCAGCTCCGCTCTGACAAGAACCTCTTTTTCATCTACCTCAACTTTAAACTTCTCGCTGGCCACGCCTAAGAGCATGCCGACGATGATGCCGGTCACGCCCACGATAACGGCCGCAATGATAATACCAGTAATATTCATCCTCCGTTTCCCCCTTTAAATTAATCCGGAAAATCCGAAAAATGCAATTGACATAAGGCCTGCCGTGATCAGCACGATCGGGGATCCCTGGAAGTTATAAGGAACGTCGTTGTGCTCAATGCGCTCGCGCACGCCTGCAAGCAGGATGATGGCAATCGTAAATCCAACGGAAATACCGATGCCGTTCACAACGCTCTGAATAAAATTATAAGCCTTGGTTACATTGGTCAGAGCCACGCCCAGAACGGCGCAGTTCGTCGTAATCAGCGGAAGGTACACGCCCAGAGACTCATAAAGGGAAACCATGTTCTTCTTTAAGAACATCTCCACAAACTGTACCAGGCCCGCGATAACGAGGATAAACACGATCGTCTGCAAATAGGCCATACCGCTCGGCTCCAGGATAAAATCATAGATCAGGCTCGCCACAGCGGAGGCGATCGTGATAACAAAGATAACAGCCGCGCCCATGCCGGCAGACGTCTCTACCTTCTTGGAAACGCCAAGGAACGGGCACAGGCCAAGGAACTGGCTGAGTACAACATTATTTACCAGGGCGGAACCGATGGCAATTAAAAGCAATTCTTTCATTTTCCCATTCCTCCTTATTCCGTTTTGCCGGCTTCAGCCGCTTTCGCCGCCTCAGCCGCCTTCTTGGCCGCCAGGGCCTTCTCTGCCGCCGCTTTCTTGGCCGCAGCCGCCTTCGCCGCCTCCTCGGCCGCCTTTTCAGCAAGCTTTAAGTGGTTCTCCGCACAGGCAGCGCCCATGCAGGAAGCACAGTTTCCGCCGCACACCAGCGCGCTGGACTTCGGAGCGGAACCGTTTGTCGCAGACGGCGCTTTGAACTTGTTCTGCAGCGCGGTCAGGATGGACAGCACGAAGAATGCGCCCGGCGCCAGGATGAAAATGGAGATATGGTAATCCTCCGGGATAATCTGCTGGCCGAACACCGCGCCGGCGCCCAGAAGCTCACGGAAAAGGCCGATGCAGGTTAAGGCAATTGTAAAGCCGAGGCCCATGCCGATACCGTCAAACGCGGAAGAGATCGGATCATTCTTCGCCGCATACGACTCCGCGCGGCCAAGGATGATACAGTTTACCACGATCAGGGGGATATAAATGCCCAGCGCAGAGTAAAGCGAGGGCAGAAATCCCTGAATCAGAAGCTGCACAACCGTAACAAGGCTGGCAATCACTACAATATACGCCGGAATACGCACGCGGTCCGGGATGATATTTCGCAGAAGCGAAATAATAAAGTTAGAAAATACCAAAACGGCTGTTGTGGAAAGCCCCATGCCGATACCGTTGATGGCGGAGGTCGTAACCGCCAGGGTCGGGCACATACCTAACATTAACACGAAGGTTGGGTTTTCTTTGATAATGCCGTTATATAAACGTTCCATATTTTTGTTCATGCTTCCCACCTCCTGTTAATTTGCATAATTCTGCTGATAATACAGGGCCGCGTTGACCGCGTTCGTCACCGCGTCGGACGTGATGGTCGCGCCGCTGATGGCGTTGATCTCCGCGTCGCCCGCATTGCCGGACTTCGTCACGGAAAGCTTTTCCGCCGTCTTTCCGATATACTGATCCTTAAACGGCGCGTCCTTGGCCTTAAGTCCCAGGCCCGGCGTGTCGCTCGTCTCACGGATGCCGATGGCTGTGATGCTGCCGTCCTCCTTAAGGCCCACGGAGATTCCCACCTTGCCGCCGTAGCTGTCATTGGAATAAGAGTTCACCACCAGGCCGATGTCTGCGCCGGACGCATCCTTTGCCGCCATAACGGACTCAATGCCCACATTGCCGAACTCGCTGGCCGCCAGCCCTGCGTTGCAGCCCCCCAGATCCGCGTCCGCGATCTCCTCAAAAGACTGCGCTTCGGCAAATACCTCCTTGTAGGTCGCATTGTTCGCCGCGATCGTGGCCTGCTCGATGGGGCCCTTTGTCACTTCATACACGCCGCCCAGCGCAACGCCCGCGATCAGGGTGATTGCAAACAGGGTCATGGCGTCCTTTACAAATCCGGATTTACCTGCCATTATTTTTTACCTCCCTTCTTACCAAAAGCAATCGGAAGGGTGTACTTCTCGATCAGCGGAACCAGGATGTTACAGAAAATAATCGCATAGGACACGCCCTCTGCCGATCCGCCAAAGATACGGAACAGCGCGGTCAGAAGACCTAAGGCCACGCCGAACACGTACTGCCCCTTCGGCGTGATCGGGCTTGTAACATAGTCTGTGGCCATGAAGAATGCGCCGAACATCAGGCCGCCGCCGCATAAATGAGCCGCCACGTAGGTCATGTCAAAGCCGCTGCACAGAGCCGCAAACACGGCCACGGTCGCAATGTATGTAAGCGGAATCCGCAGGGAAATCACCTTTCTGTACACCAGGTAAGCCGCGCCGATCAGAAGCGCAATCACGGAAACCTCGCCGATCGTTCCGGAAATATTACCGATGAACATGGCGCCCACATCCACCTGCTCCCCTGCCTTTAACATCGCCATCGGCGTCGCGCTGGCCACCGCGTCAGAGTGCGGCTCGGAGAAGGTCGTCATCTTTCCCGCAAAGGAAATCAAAAGGAAACATCTGGCCGCCAGAGCCGGATTCATAAAGTTCTGGCCCAGCCCGCCGTACATCTGCTTTACAATAATGATCGCGAACACGCCGCCAAGCATGGGAATCCAGATCGGAATCTGCGGAGGCATATTCAGCGCCAGAATCATACCCGTCACCAGGGCGCTCCCGTCCATAATGGTGATCGGTTTCTTCATCACTTTTTCAAATACATACTCGGAAACCACACAGGCTGCCACGGTCGCAATCAGAACCAGCAGCGCATGGATCCCAAACTGCCATACACCGTAAATACTTGCAGGAAGCATCGCAATGGCCACATCCAGCATGATCGCCTGGGTCGTGTGGGCGCTCCTTACGTGAGGTGATGACGATACGTTAAATAATTTTCCCATTTCTTCACACCCCCTACTTTCTGCGGCTTGCCGCCACGGCCTTTCTAAGCTCCTTAAACGCCTGCGTCAGCGGCCTCTTGGCCGGGCAGGTAAAGGCGCAGCAGCCGCACTCCACGCACTCCATGCCGCTCAATGCCTGGAAGCGCTCCATATCATGGCGCTCCGCCGCGTCCATCATAAGCTGGGGAACCAGGTGCTCCGGACATACCTCCACGCACTTTCCGCAGCGGATGCACGGCGTCGGCTCCATGGCCGCAACCTGATCCTTTGAGAAGGTCGTCAGCGCCGAGGAAGTCTTGGCAACCGGGAAATCAAGGCTGAATAACGCCTGGCCCATCATCGGCCCGCCGGAAATCATCTTCTCCGGCTCTTTGCCGTCCTTAAAGCCGCCGGCCGCCTCCAGAAGCCTCTTGTAATCCGTGCCCAGGCGCACCTCAAAGTTCTGCGGGTTCGTAACCGCGTCCCCCGTCACGGTGATGATCTTTCTCTGCAGCGGAATGGACCTGCACACCGCATTGTAGATCGCAGCCACGGTGTCGATATTGTCAACCACGCAGCCCGCGTCCGCCGGCAGCATCGTGGAATTGATCTCCCGCTTTGTCACCGCGTAGATCAGCGTGCGCTCGCCGCCCTGCGGGTACTTCGTGAGAAGCGGGCAAACCTCAATCCTCGGCTCATCCTTCACCATCTCCGTCAGCTTCTTAATCGCCTCCGGCTTGTTGTTTTCAATGCCGATAATCCCCTTTGCATTGTCAAACAGCGAAAGGATCACCTTCAGTCCCCCGATAATCTCCTCCGGCCGCTCCATCATCATCCGGTAGTCGCTGGTCAGAAACGGCTCGCACTCCGCTCCGTTGACGATCACATGGTCAATCGCCGCCTCGTCCTTGGGAGTGAGCTTCACATGCGTCGGGAATCCCGCGCCGCCAAGGCCCACAATACCGGCCGCCTTGATGATATCGCGGATCTCCTGCTTGGAGAGCTTCGTGTAATCCCTCTCCTCGCCAAAACCCTCAATCGCTTCCTCCTCGCCGTCGTTCTCCACGATGATTGACTGAACCATCGCTCCATTGGCAACCAGTCTCGGCTCGATCCCTTTCACAGTACCGGAAACAGAACTCAGAACATTCGCAGAAATAAAGCCCCCGGCCTCTGCGATGATCTGGCCTCTCAGCACGCGATCGCCCTTGCCCACCAGCGGTTTCGCGGGCGCGCCGATATGCTGGGACAGCGGATAAACCATCTCCTCGCCCTTTAAGGGGGCAAGAACCTTGATTGGTTTATCCTCAGACAGTTCTTTTCCCTCGTATGGATGAATGCCGCCTATAAATGTAGCCAAACCCATCAATTAAACCCTCTTTCTCTAGTTTGATTTTCTTCCCCGATTTATGAAACATTTTGTGAAATTTTTGTCACATAAAGAGGGCAGAAGCTATCGCGTATAGTATATCATAGTGGAATCTTTTTAACAATTGGGAAATTTAAGATCTTAGACGGAATTTTGTATAAAAATTAATACAAAATTTATTTTTGAAATGCTGCGGATGGTTTGGATGCGGGCGGGGGAGATGCGTGAGGGGGCCGCCCGCGGCAGAACATCTATCCCACAAAACCCCGCTTCCGCTCAGTGAAAAACGCAGCGGACACTAAGCTCGAAAAGACCTCGCTAAGCGCCGGCGGTTTTCTACGGGTTCCTTTGGATATAGAACCTGACGCCGGCGGCCCCTTCGCGATCCCGGTCCCCCCGCGGTACATTTAAAAGAATTTCGTCCAGTATCCCTGCGCAAATATGATCAGCACCACCACCGGAATCACATACGACACATACGCCCTGGCCCAGCGCGGGAATTTCATTCCGGCCCCTGTGTTGGCCTCGGTCATGAACGCCTCATACCCCCATCCATACCGGCTGGTGCAGAACAGCAGATACGCCAGGCTCCCCAGCGGCAGAAGATTGTTGCTCACCAGGAAGTCCTCCAGGTCGAGAACCGTAGAGCCCTCTCCGAAGGGAGCGATGAACCCCCACACATTAAAGCCCAGCACACAGGGCATGGAGAGAAGGATGATCAATACCATGTTGGCCAAAACCGCCTTTTTGACGGAACAGCCCGTGAGATCCGTGGCGAAGGACACAATATTCTGGAAGACTGCAATGACCGTGGACGCGGCGGCAAAGGACATAAAGAGGAAGAATAAGGTTCCCCAGAACCGGCCGCCTGCCATGTGGTTAAATACATTCGGCAGGGTAATGAAAATCAGGCTCGGGCCCTGTCCCGGTTCGATCCCGTAGGCAAAGCACGCCGGGAAGATGATAAGGCCGGCCATAAAAGCCACGAAGGTGTCTAACACCATCACATTGACCGCCTCCCCGGTCAGACTGCGCTCCTTGCCGATATAGCTTCCGAAAATAGCCAGCGCGCCGATGCCGATGCTCAGTGTGAAAAAGGACTGCCCCAGGGCGGCGAAAACCACCTCTCCGATACCGGCCTCCCTGATTTTGGAAAAATCCGGTTTTAAATAGAATTCCAGGCCCGGTTTTCCGCCCTCCATCCGCACGGAGTTAAAAGCCAGCACAAGCATCAGGGCCAGAAGGCTTACCATCATCACCTTTGTGATCTTTTCCACGCCGCTCTGAAGGCCCATGGCGCACACGGAGAAGCAGGCAATCACGCAGAAAACCATAAAGCACGTCATCAGGGCCGGGTTATCAAGCATCCGGCCAAACTCGCCGGCTACGCCGTCAGCGTCAAGCCCGGTAAAATCGCCGGCCGCCATTTTGACAAAATATAAGAATAACCAGCCTGCGACCGTGGTGTAAAACATCATCAAAAGGTAATTTCCCGCCATCGCAAACCATTTTTCAATATGCCACTTACTCCCCTTCGGCTCCAGCACGTCAAAGGAAAGCGCCGCGCTCTTCTGGCTGGCGCGCCCCACGGCAAACTCCATGACGATGATCGGAAGACCGAGAAGCACAAGAAAGGCCGCATAGATAAGCACAAAGGCGGCGCCCCCGTACTGGCCCACAATATACGGAAACCTCCACACATTTCCCAGGCCGATGGCACAGCCCGCGGAAATCAGAATAAATCCCAGACGCGACGAAAATTTTTCTCTTCCCATTATCTCCTCTCCTTATTTTTAATAAAAAAATGCGGTAACGATCCCTTCCGAAACCGCCGCCGCATCTGATTTTACTACATATTTTTACAAAACACAAGCCATTCTTCCATCTGCTTTGCATCCGCCATGGCCGCCAGAGCGCCCTCGCGGGTCGTCGTATAGGCCGCATAGGCATTGGCAAACTCCAGATACCCTGTCAGCGTGTCCGCGCTCAGGGCGCCCGGATCCGCCGTCCTGTCCCTCAGAATACAGAACAAAAACGCCCCGATAAAGGAATCCCCGGCCCCAGTTGTATCCCGCGCCTCCACCCGGAAGCCCGGAGCCTCTGCCCGGGTCCACTGATCCGCGCTGCTCCCCTTTGGCCTTACATAGACCTCCGCTCCGTCGGCTCCTTTTGTGTACACCACACAGCAGGCCCGCCCGGACGAAAGCGTCCCAAGCGCTTTTTCAATCTCTGTCTCCCCTGTGATAAACTCCAGCTCCTCATCGGAAATCTTCACGATATCCGCAAGCGGCAGAAACTCCAGAACCGCCTTCTTCATCGCCTCATCGTCGCCCCACAGGGACGGCCGCAGGTTCGGGTCAAAAGAGACAAGAACCCCTTTCTCAAGCGCCATGGAAACCAGCTTCCGGTGCGCCTCCTTCATCGGCGATTCCATCAGATCCACGCTGCAGAAATGGATCATCCCGCAGTCGTCCAGAACATCCTCCGGAATCTCCTCCGGCGCATACAACAGATCCGCGCTGTTCCTCCTGTAAAACTTAAAATCCCGGTTCCCGTCCTCTGCCAGGGACACAAACGCCAGGGCCGTCTCCCCGCGGCTGTCGCGCCGGATATGGGCCGTATCGATCCCCGCCTCCTGTAAAACCTCTTCGATGTAATCCCCAAAGGGATCCGCTCCCAGCTTCGTCAGCATCTTGGAAGAAATCCCCAGTTTCGTCACGGCTCCCGCCACATTTGCCGGAGCCCCGCCGGCCACGCGCTTAAAGCCTGACACATCCTTTAAGCGCTGGCCCTTCCTGTCCGGAATAAAGTCAATCAGCGCTTCCCCGATTACGCAAAGTCTGTTATTCATCTCCTGATCCTCCGTCCTGCCATCCCATGCGCCGTTCCAGGCGCTCCAGCCGCCGCCCGGCTTCCCGCGCGTCTGAAACGGCGCGGGGATGGGATGGGCGCTTTTTTTAATATTATATCGGTTCATGGATAAGATTGCAAGTGGTTCGGGATTATCAAAAATTAAAGTCAATGCCGCTTTGCTTAAGGATTGCATTTGCAGTATGCCGCGATTTGATTTTAGTATCAACTGTAACATGCCGGTTTGTAATCGGGCTGAACCAGATATCATGATCGCCCTTGCCGCGTCGTTTGAAAGAACAATTATTTTTTAAGAGAATTTCACGCACCTTTTTTTCATATTCAGCCATTACACAGTTATCCTTTCGTGACGTTCTGATACAAAAGAAACAGAAAGCGGCTTTGAAGAGGAATTAAGTGCAAGCAGTTCCGGTATGGCAATGCGTGTGCGCTCCAAAAGCGCATCAAACGAACCGGATTCAAGAACAAGTCCGGGAATGTCGGAACTCGTAGCGACCCAGACGCAGGCTTCGTTGTCCCAATTCAGATTGACGATATATTCCATATTATAGATACCTCTCAAATATATTATATGCTGTGGCTGATATTATTAGCGGAGCGGGAACCCCCTTCCCTAAAAGGATAGCTTTTTCAAAGCCTATTGTCAATATAAATCATCAAAACAGGGCGGATGAGCGCGGAAGCGATGATTCCCGTCGCCATAGTGCCAATCAGGGCGGCCCGCCCGGCAAATACCCAGAGCGTAAAGTGGCTGTTTTTAAATTCGCCAACCCCGATCCGGAGCTTTTGCCTGCCATCCGCCCTTTCCCCGTACGCCCTGAAAACACCGCCCTCTTTTAGCAAGGCGGCTGTCACAGCCGCCGGAAAAATAATATGATACATGCAAGCATAATGTTCTCCTCTCCTGTGAGCGCTTTCCTGCTCCAATATTCTGTTCCCCCTGACGCTGTACGAATCACCTTCCCGGCATATACCTCCACAGGAAATAGGCAGCCTTCATTTTAAAAGACGGTATCTCTTTAAACGGCGTCCGTTCCCCTGTCAGCCGGTCCATATAGGCTTCTGTCTTCCACGATATATCCCTGAATCTCCTGTCCCCGTCAAGAAATGCTTCCAGGCAGGCCCTTAAGCCGCTCCCGGCATCCCTGTAAGCAATCGCTTCCCCGCATATCTGATCCGCCTTCGCGCTGTCAAAGCTCCGGTGAAACAGCCTGTCGTATTTTAACTGGTATATATTTCCGAGATCCCCCGCCATCCGGGCGGATTCATCTATCCAGTGAACGTTCGGCCTTCTGCGGGTCTTTTCTTCAAGGATCTCCACATAAATATCCAGCGCCTCCTTCCACGATATACCACACGGAGCCGCGAGCTGGATCACCTCCCCAAGAGCCTTTCGGTTTCCCGCAATTTTAGCCAGCGCCCCTGCCACATCCATACCGCAGGTTAAGGTAGTCTGTTTCTCTGCAATATCCTTTGCAAACACAACCGTCCGCCCTTTAAGCGCCCGGTACAGCCACTGCTCCTTTTCAAAAACCCCGAGCTGCAGGCGCTGTTCACTGTACGTAATATATGGCCGGATGATCGTCCAGTTCGCATATCCCGAAGATCTCAGGCGATCCTCCTGCCTCGCCTTGGACAGGGCATACTCATCGGTTTTCAGATACTCCGTATCGCCGCAGCTCTCCAAAAGCCTCGGGGAGTTTTCTGTAAGCCGTGACTCCGAGCCGGCATATACCCTTCCCGAGCTGAGAAATACATACTGGCTGCAGGAAGTCAGTAAGAACTCCAGCCGCTGCGAAAATTCCTCTTCGCCGTAAACCATAAAATCAATAATCACATCATAAAAATCCTTTAACAGGCGCTTCAGGAAGCCGATGTCATGGGCATCCCCCTGCCTGTATTCCATCCCCTTTTTATCTGAACCGGAACGGCTCCGGGAGGTTATCACGACCTCCGCCCCCCGCGAAGCCAGAATTTTGGCCAGCGGCCTTCCCATAGCGCCCGTCCCGCCCAGCATCAGAACCCGCATCTGCCTGCCTCCTTCCTAATGGAATGTACTCCCGGAATCCCACTGCGCCTGATTTTGTGAAATTCCGGGAGTCCATTTTACTTTTTCTTTATCAAACCTTTTACCATCCGGACTCCGCTCTCTCCAAGCGCTTTCCTGGCAAGCTTTTTCGCCCTGCCAGCCGCCGATGCCTCCAGATTGCACATCATTTCAAGCGCCCTGCTCTCCTTACTGCTGTCTGTAAAAGCCTCCAAAAGCATTGGCCGTTCGGTCTGCATTGGCGTAAGGAAGCGCTCTATCGTCTTCAGATACTCCTTTTTACCCGACACGGCCATATATTCAAAGCCCAGATCCTGCGCGTAATGCTTCACCAGCTCCCGCGACTGATTCCCAAAATGGCCGGCCGCCGCCATAAACGCATCGGCCTTCTCCCCAAAACGCGCCGCCGGATGGCTGTAATTCCTGAACTCCGTGCCGCGCCCGTTATTGATCAAAAGAAGCCGTATGTTTGATGCAAAATGACGGTTTCCGAATATATTCATATCATAGAAAAAAGCCAAATCCCCCGTGATCCCGAAAAACAGCTTTTCAGGGGACGCCAGGGCCGCTCCTGCGAGGGAGGAGATTCCGCCGTCAATCCCAAATCCGCCCGTGTTCGCATATGCCTCCACGCCGTCCGGCTTATCAAAAAAATTCCAGGAGCGAAGGGAATTTAAAATTCCCAGATAAAGCGCGCTGTTCTCCGGGATCAGAGGAAGCGTCTGCTGCGCCATCCATACATTGGAAAAGGGAAGCTCCGGAATCTCTGCGCGCAGACGGGCAAGCTCCCGGCTCCATTCCTCAAAGCAGTTATTCCCCTTACGTTCCCTGAAGCTCTGTTCCGCATATCTCTTAAAAAATATCTCTTCCTCCAGCTCAAACGTATAGCGAAGCGCCCGGAAGGTATCGCGCACTTCACCGTCCGGGTTGACACGCCAGACCTGTGACGGGGACAGGTTCATATAAGCGCCGGAAATATCCCCGATATGGATCAGCAGCTCCATCCTGCATAAAGGAGAGCGGTACTGCTCCTGGCTCGCCGCCAGGCAGGCAGAAGCCTTATATTGTCCCGGATAATTACTGGTATGATCGCATATTACAGCGGCTCCATACCGTTTACAGAAGGCGTCCACACTCTGTGTCAGCGCTTCCCCCCATCTCCTGTGGGCCCCGGCAAAAATGCCGATTCTTCCTTCCGGCAGCGCGGGAAATTCTTCTATATCACCAATCCGGCGGATCACTCGTGTCCCGGGAAGCTCCCTTACCGAGAAATCCTGGCTGTAGCCCGTCGCCAGATTGATATGAACCGGCCCCCCGCCTGCCCGCCGCAGTTCCAGCAGGGCCTTATTAAGCGCTGTCCCACACGCCCATTCATCTTCATCATCATGAATTTCCGGGATCTGAACACTTATTTTAACCGTATCCTTCGGCAGCGCCGTCCGATCAATCACCTGCGGCATATTGTGCCCGATACGGCCCGGATGCTGTGTGGAAGTAATGGCAAGAACCGGCAGCTTGCGGTAATATGCCTCCGTCAATCCCGGCAGATAGTTCCTTGACGCCGTCGCCCCGGTACAGCTTAAGGCTGCCGGTTCCCCGCTCTCAGCGGCCATCCCGCAGGCCATGTAAGCGGCGGAACGCTCATCGACACAGGAATACAGTTCAAAATACGGATCCGCCTGCAGGCTGCCGACCAGGCACATATTCGTGGTGCCTGGGCTGGCTATCACTTTTCTGATTCCGTGAGCTTTCATTAAATATATTAACATTTGAGCATTTCGCTCGTTTGTATAAAAGTGTTCCACGACTCAGCTACTCCTCTCCTGTGGTATTTCCTCATCCGGGCTGCGCCTGTCCTCTTCTGGCTTCCAGCCCCTTAAAAAATATGAAAAAGCCGATTTCCTGACTGTATTTTCCCGAACCTTTCGCTGCGTCCCTATGCTTCCGGCGGCCTCAACAGGCTTTTTAGATAAATCTGCAGCTTCTTTCTCCCCGCCGCCAGGACTCCCGCCCCGGATATGAGCAGCGCATAGCGCAGGACAAAATTGGGATACGTAAACATAACTGCAAATCCGGACAACATAAAACACGCTGTGATCCCAAGCAGGATCCGCGTGCTGTAAACCCGCCGGCCCTCCAGCCGTGTCCGGCACAGCTTTCTCATAAAATAATAATGAAATACAGCGTACAGCATATAGCACAGCAATGTGGTGTAGCCTGCCGCGCCGTAGCCAAAGCGCCGGATGCACAGCAGGTTCAAAACTACATTGAGAACCGCCCCGGCCGCTGTGGCGGCCGCGATATATTGGGTTTTCTCAAAATAAAATTCAAACACTGCAAAAAAGGTATAGGCAAATGTAAAATATACGCTCATCGCGACCGGAGGGATAATCCAAATCGCCTCCCTGTACTCTGCCGGCGCAAACAGGGTGATGATCTCCGGCGCCAGCGCAATCAGAAGGAGGTTTACGCCTGCCACAGCTCCAAACGCGGGGTAGGCGACATCTGACAGAGCGTCTGTATTTCCCTCCTTAATCTTACGGTACAGCCACGGTTCGATTGTCTGCATCAGCGCTGTGTGGAACATCGCCATAATCGTGGAAACCGAGCAGGCGAGGTTATAAATCCCGGCTTTATCCGCGCCGGCTATCCGTTCGATCATGATCCGATCCGCACCGCTTAAAACGGACTGGGACAGATAATGCGGCAGCAGGGGAAAATTAAACCTAAGCGCATGCTTCCAGAATTCCCCGATAAAAAAACGCTTCCCGCGCCGCATCTGGGACACGAACAGTCCCGAATAAACGGCTGTATTCACCAGGGCAAGCCCCAAAATCCTGGCTGTCGCCTTGTCCCGCGCGCGGGAAACCAGCGCTATCCCCACCGCCGGCTGGAGAAGGGACACGAAAATCGTAACTGCGACCAGCCTCCGGTAACGCAGCTTTACCCTCTGCTCCACAGACCAGAAGCCAAACGACGATGAGGTCCATATGAGCAGGAACATGGTAAGCATCTGGACCGTCGTCAGGGAAAACACACGGTTCCAGGCGCCGCGAAACAGCAGGTAAATCCCCAGCCAGGCTAAGACCGATGTCAGGCACAGCCCCTGCATGGAAGAAGAAAACTCATCCCGTCTCTCTTCAAACTGTACCATCCCGCGGGTATACACACCGCAATTCAGATTTAAGGACACAAAAATCGTGATCATGCCCATCCATGACTGGAATACACTATACTCCCCATATTCCGCTGTGGACAAAAGCCTTGTAAAGATCGGGGTTGTAATAAAAGAAATTCCCTTCTGGATGAAAGCGCATACGAAAAACCAGCCTGACGCCCGGACAGGGGCCGGGAGCGTTTTATAGTTCTGGATAATGTGGCGAAGCATAGGGATCCTCTCCTTCTGTGCATGCGTAAAGCGTATTTTCACGGCCGTCTGAGAGGATACAGCGCTTCTTCCAGAAATTTCTCCGAATCCTCCTTTGAGCGTTTGAGCACCTGCCTGGCCCTGCTGAAATCGGGATTTTCCAGAAAATATTCCTCTGTCTGCCTGTGGCGCGCCATACACATCCTCAAGTCCGTATCATCCAGCAGATCGGTTATCCTGGAATGTATGGAATCCCCGTCCGCCCTTTCAATCACAAAAAATGGAGTCTCAAACAGGATGGAAAACGAAACCGCATGGAATGAATCCGTAATCACAATGCTGCTGTCCTTTATCATCCGTAAAAAATCAGCCGGGCCATATGCGGCCACCTGCCTGTCCCCAAAATTTTGATCCCAACGGCAGAATACATTCTGTGCGTGTATAAATGCTGTGATTTCCAGGCCCCGCAGGGCTGCGATCCGTCTGGCCAGATCCCGGCTCTTTTTTTCGTCTCCCAGCAGATATACAAAAGCAAAGGGCCCGCCTTTTGTTTCTTCCGGCATCTGTGACGCAGAAGACAGCTTTTCCCAATGCTGCCTGTCAACAAGAAAAACCGGATCCAGCACAGACCGGCTCCTCTCTCTGTTGCCCGGATCCAACATACGCAGCGCGCTGCGCTCCCTGACCGAAATACTCCGAAACGACGCAAGCGCCGCATTCAGCCGCATTTTACCGCTCCCGCTTAATGCATCATCTATCCCGCTGGCCGCATATGCAATTTTAAGGATGTGTTCCGGCACAAATTCCAGCAGATTTATCCCCAGATACGGATCTTTCACGTACGTCTCGTTCCATACCTGATCGCTTCCTGTAATAAAGGCATCATATTTTTTCAGACATTCATGAATATTGTCCGGACCATATTCCCGTTCGCTGTGCGGAATACAGTGCATAAACTCCTCCATCCTCTGCCGGCGCTCCGTCAAATCCGCTATAACAGACCTGTTCCCCCAGCGATTCTCCAGGGCTTTGGCTGTCCTCCCTATTTCACGTAATGGAGCTGCGCGAAACCTGCGCGCTTTATTTCGTATTCTCATCATGTATGTTTCAGGTCTGTAATGCCAGATACAGAGCTGCTCACATTCCACAGACATGCTCTGAACCGACCTTTGCAGCGCATAAGCCTGAAGCAGGCCCCCCAGATTATAGTTTTTATAGTAAAGCGTAATGATTCCTGTCATCCCGCGCCATTCCTCCCGCCTCTACCCAGAACTTCTTCAATAATTCCATTTACCTTATCTCCCCATATCCCCCAGTTTAATTCCGTTTCTGAAAGCGTCATGGCATTATTACACATTCTTTCATACTCCTCCTTATCCGTAAACAGCGTTGCAATTGTCTTTGCAAAGTCCTCCGGAGCAGATCCGATTGGCAGCGCATAGCCATTGGTTCCGGAACGGACATACGTTCCTGTCCCTCCCGTATCAAACGTAATGCATGGTATGCCGTATGCGCATGCCTCTGCAAATGCAATGCCGGCGCACTCTGCCTGTGTCGGTAAAAAAAGCGCCCACGCTTTATCCATGATTTCCACAAATTTTTTCATCCCTTCTTTTGTATTTTTATCAATAAATCCATGCAGATGTATCGCGGATCCGTCCTCTCCACATGGATACCCCCCCCCCGATTACATCTAATACAAATTTTTTTCCAAGCTTCATCCTGTTTAGCATATGTACCGTATTAACCGCTATGTCTCCGCCCTTGCGTTTCCAGTCGATACCTATAAATACTAAATGAACCGTATCCCCTGTTTCCTTTTTTGAAATATGCTGGACGCCGTCCAGATTTGCGCCAAACGGAATCATATATGCTTTATTTCTTTTTATCTGATACGCTTCTATCGCCCCGTTTCTTGCCCAGTCACTGGCAAAGATCGCCGCTGAGGCCATCGCAAGGCTCTTCTGTTCATACCAGTTTCCATTTTTCAAATTTCTGTGGTTCAGGTTTATAAAATAATAATCTACCATTTTAGAAAAAACAGCATCCGACATGTATATAATCGGGCATTCTGTTTCAATAAAAGGCAGGAGTGTTGAAGCAGACACGGCAAAAACTACATCGTATTTTTTTTCACGCAGCCTCTTATTAACGTGTTGTGCAGATCGTTTTGACATATAACTTGATGAATACTCCGGGACATATGTCTTTTTATTGAATATATAATTCATCCGTTCCCTGAAACGAATGATCTCCATCAGGAGTGGATCAAATTTTGCCTGTATGGATTCTACCTCGTGGTTTTTCTTTAACTCTCTATATTCGCTGAACAAGGTGCCCGACCACGATCTGCGATCCATTGGATCTCCTAATGAAAGAAACGCTATTTTGGCCATCATAACCTCCGAATTCTTTTTTTATCACTGCTTTTCCGGTATCTGAATAGGATATAATATCGTTTTATATAAAGCGCCAGCAGGTTAGAGACATGTACAAGCCAAAGCTTCCCTATATTTTTATGGGCATAATAAGCTTCGCATAAATACTTTCGTGACAAATATCTGTATTCATAATCCCGTAAGATTTTATCAAACTCATGCTTATAGCGATAAATCACTTTTTCTCTGGAAGTCTCAGCGTGATTATGCAGATAATAATGGCTTGTATCTATGACACAGTTATAACCCATTTTCTTTAATTTCAGCCCAAGGATATTTTCTTCATTATACAGAAATACATTTTCATCAAAAAAACCGGCTGCTTTAAAAACGTCATATTTGATTACAAAAAAACTCCCCGGAACCGTCTCCGTCCGAATAAGGCCTCCCTCTAATACGTCATATCCGCATGTTTGATGGCAGGCCCGGTTAAATAATGAATGAGATTTGTACAATGACCGATCATCCGGCACAGGCCATGAAATCTTATCAGTTTCAAAACGGCGTCCCTGGAACATCAGGGCAGAAATCGCTGCATACTCGCTGTGCAGGGATAATGACCTGCACAAATCTTCCAGGAAATTTTGCTCCAAGGTCACATCCGGATTCATAATACAGATATATTTTAACTGATTTGTCTGTTCTGCAGTATGAATACCATAATTATTTCCGTATGAATATCCCCCGTTCCTTTCGCTTCTCACTACAGTAACCTGCCCGTTTCCGGAAAAGCGGTCTTTCAGCTTTTCATAAGAAGCGTTCAAAGAGGCATTATCCACAATCACAATCGGATTCTTAACCCCAATTGAAAGAAGTCCTGACACACATTTCTGCGATATCTCATACTCCTGATAATTCAGCACGATAATGGCAAGCTGATTGGCTGCATCCGTCATGTCTGTCCCTCTCCTTTTTAAATCTCTGATAGCTGGCGTCAGAAACTGCCATAAACACAGCTAATACCATCATCCGCTCGGCATCAAACAGACTTAAGCTCAGCATTGCAAGGATCATCCCCCAGCACAAAACAAAATTCATCCTGTCTTTCCTGCCTGATACAATATAGCGTTTCCAGGCAGTCCATATCGGGATGATATAAAAAATAACACCGGTCAGTCCCAGCTTCCCGGCGACCCCGGCAATCCCCACATCGCTGAATGTGTACTGGCGCCCGCCTGACACCAGGATATTATTTTCCTGCAGGAGAGGGTAAGCGGGAAGCAGCCCGATTCCAAAAAACGGTTTTTGAGCCATTATCTTCAAATAATATACATATGAATCAATACGGTGATACATAGAGTAATCTGTCCGTGAGGTTACAGACGATAAAAGCTTTGACAGTATATAAAACATATCATCCGCTAGAAGAATGACGCCGAATATCATAATAAATACGGTAATTATTTTTCCCGCTGTGTTTTTCCTTTTCATAAATAACAGGCTCATGCCCCCTGCGCCGGCGATAATCAGCAGCACAGCCCGGGTCTGGCCGACAAATAATTCATAGAAAAGAACCAGCAGCAGATGGATCCAATACCTTTTTTTTCTGCATGGCAAAATCGTCCCGGAGCATATACAGCCGATAGACACAACCGCCGAAAAATCCACCAGATCGCTCGCAATAAGCCGTATATGCCCGTTTCTGAAATCTAAAAAAACCGTTCCATAATTAAAGCCATAGATGCTCAAAAACTGTATTTCTTTTAAATTATAAGCAACTGCCTGAAGCAAAAATAACGCGGCAAGAAGCGACGACAGAGCTATAATCATATGCAGAAATCTATCAAGATCCTCCTCTGCCGCTTTCAAAAACACGAAATACGTAAATAAAACTGTAAAAGTAGAAAATGTTTTTACTGCATTGATCACCGGTTCGCCCGGATAGGCCAGCCATGTGTAAAATATATTCAGGATCAGAAAAAATGTAAACCCTATCAGCCACTTCCAAAAAGGCGAGCGTTTCACCCAGCAAAATCTGCTAAGGCATACGGTGATAAATAAACTGTTTCCAAGAAGCATTGGAAGAATCACATTCGCACGCACGCCAAATGTTCCTGGCATAGGAATCAGGTTAAGCATATTCATATACAGCACAAGAAGCACAAAAGACCAGCGCATCCCCCAGCCCATGCGGATGAGTGTCCGCGCGCCATAGCGCAATACAAATTCCTTTCCGCAACTCCCTTTTCTATACAATTCCTTTTGTCCTGCGTTCATGCCGTTTTCCCTCTGTTTTCCATTTTACTCCTCAGCCTTTGTATAAAAGAGAGAAGCTTTCCAATACAATACTGAACCTGTGTAATGGACAGTAAACGGCGCACCTCATCCCGTTTCAGGCCTTTTTCCTCTGCAATCAGGCAATATCTTCCCAGAATCCTGTATTTATAAAAACCTTTCTGTCCCATTTCCTGTTTTACCTCTAATGTATAACCCCTGAAATTTTTAAAACGTACTCTGTCTATATTTTTCGTCAATCCATCTTCGAGATAATCCGTTATATAAATGATTTTATTAAACCATCGTATTTTATATCCGTCCTCTGCAATCTGATTCCACACCAGTCCCTCTGTAATAAATGTCTCTCCCTCAATCTCGGGAAACGGATATTCTCTCAATATACTTGTCCGGTAAATTTCCGCCTTATCTCCTGTTAAATGAAGCCTTCTTCTCTGTAAATTTGTCGCATCGATATAACCTCCTGTACATATCTCCGATGGAAATTCCCCGATCTGTTTATTGGCCGTATATCCTCTGAGTCCCGAAACTCCGGCAAATGAAGGATCCGGCTCAACCGTTTTAATCCACTTTTCCACACATTCTATTGCATCATCCAAAAGCCAGTCATCTGAATCTACAATAAATACCCATGGCGTATATACCTGCAAAATTGCTCTGTTTATCGCCCGGTGTTTTCCCCCATTTTCTGTTTTTATATAGCGCATTTGAAAGAAGCGCTTTTCTTTCATCCAACCGGAAACAAGGCAGTCCGTATTGTCGTCTGATCCGTCATTTACGATCAGCCATTCAAAATCCTGGTTCGTCTGATGTCGCAAAGATTCATATAACTGTGGTAAAATATAGTCTCTGTTGTATGCGGGCGTCAAAATTGTAATCATATTGTATGTATCTCTTTCTGTTTCCCTGCATGTTTGCCACTTTGCAGCAAATCTTTTGCCATCTGTCTTTTTGTGCCAGACTATTGTACTGCGCCTCTCATTATCCTCAGACTCCTGCGAAAAAAAGCAACAGCGCTCTCTGGCAGCCTTTTTTTAATCCATACCATCCTCCTTATCTTTTTTCGCTCCCTCTCCGACAGCCAGCTCCCATTATAGTGATGGACTGATATTGTATGCTCCGTATAATTTGACTTCCCGGTATACATATTTTCCGGGCAAAGATACTCCGTGGGAAGAATGTCGATGCCGTTGATTCGCTGTTTGCAATCCCCGGCCGTCATGCCATGGTTCATCAAAATTCTGGTATTGATAACAGGGCAGGCAAAATCAGACAGTTCATCCGCTTCAAATTTCAGGGAACGGTACAGCGCCATCATCTCTTCCAGCAGCGGCTCTCCTGCCTCACAGGCAAAGCCCAGACCTGTATTTACAGAATGATCCTGCTCCCTCCCTAAAAAACCTCTGCTGTCCTTCAATATCTCTTCCGGGCATTTCAGCAGTTCAACATCCGTATCCAGGTATATACCTCCGTAGCGGTATACAACATCGAGCCTCACATAATCGCTCACAAACGCCCATTTCGCGTTACTATATGCATCTAAAACAAACTGGCACGCATCCTCAATCGAATAATTCGTCTCATTCCACTCCACAATCTCATAATCCGGACAATATCTCCTCCAGCTCTCCATGCACCGGACCGCGAGCTCCGGAAGCGGCTTCCCGCCAAACCAGCAATAATGTATCGTTTTCGGTATCATCCCGTCCTTCCCCTCCCTGCGCCTCTTTCGGATCCATCCCCGGCTCTGCCCATGTAACCGCCTGCTGCCCGGACACCCGGGACGTTTACTGCGACAGCACATACATCATCATGTGATCCAATATCATGTGGATATCCTCTGCAATCTGCATATCGTTAATTTCCACATGAATGCTGTAATCCGCGATCCGTTTCAGCCTTCCCCCTGAATAACCCACAACAGCAATAGTTTCTGCGTTTTGTTCCTTTGCATATTCCATTGCGTTTACGACATTCTCAGAATTTCCCGAACCCGAGACGCCGATCAGCACATCCCCCCGCTCGATCCGGCCCCTTAAAGGGAAACGGAACACCTCCCCATAGCCGATATCGTTCGCTATCGCCGTCATCGTCGGGATGTTATCGCTCAGGCATACAAAATGGTATTTCCGGGTCCGCTTTTCACTGACCCCTTTGTTAAAATCGCAGCAAAAATGGCTTGCCGTGGCGGCGCTCCCCCCATTGCCGCAGATAAAAATCTGTTTTCCGGATAAGCGCGCCCGCTCCAGGACATTCATGACCTCATTAACGGCTTCAATGTCAAGGCTCTCCAGCGCCTGAATTTCCCTGTTTAAATACGCCCGCAGCTTCTGTCTGTAATCCAAAGGTATCCTCCTTGTCCGCGCGTTCTCTGTATTCGTTTTGTAAAATAATGTCTGCCGCCCCGGAAAGGTTTTCCGCCTCATAATCCGGCCATGCGTCATATTTCCTGTCTTTTCCCGCTTCCCCTGTATGCAGCAATATCGTTCTCATCCCCGCATTTTTTCCGGTCTGGATATCAACGGTCGTATCCCCGATATACCATGAGCGGCTTAAATCAATGTTGTATAGTTCAGCCGCCCTGGAGAGCATCCCGGTTTTGGGTTTCCTGCACGTACAGTCTGTTTTCAGTTCCGGAATCTCTCCCTCAAATCCCCTGTCAGGATGATGCGGGCAGAAAAACAGATCATCAATATATGCGCCCTCCTGCCCGAGTAGGGCTTCCAGCCTTATATGAATCTGTGCAAGCTCTTTAAGCGTGCATTCCCCCCGCGCGGCCACAGGCTGGTTGGTCGCCACAATCGTAAGGTAAGGGGAAGCGTTTATCTTGCGGATCCCCTTTGCCGCGCCCGGCAATAATTCAAGCTGGCTTCTGGAACGGATGAATCCCTTCCACACATTCACGGTTCCGTCCCGGTCAAGAAAGACTGCCCGCTGTTTGTTTTTCATATTTCTCGCAGCGACAATCCCGTTTTTCACATCGGCTGACACGGCCTTTAGGCGCTCCGGAGTGCCCATATCCTTTATATACTCTGTACAACGGTATGAAAAAACGTTTTTACCAGGCAGAAGTTTTGCAATTACCCCTTTTTCCAGATCCATCTTCTCAGGCCGCCGGATTGCATCCAGCAATCCGGGAGACGCGCAGTATATCCCGGCATTCACAAAATTGCGGCATTCTAAGCCCCTGTCCGTGTTCTTTGCCTCTATCCTTATAACCCTGCCATCCCCGTCCACCACCAGCGCGTCGCTGTCATACGGGTGCCCGTTCGGGTGTCCATACAGCGTGATCAAAGCGTTATGCCGTCTGTGAAACTCCATAAAACGGTTCCAGTCCACATCCAGCATCAGATCCCCGTACAGCAAAAGAAAATCTTCCCTGACTTTCCCCTTAAGATAATACAGGGCGCCCGCTGTCCCCAGAGGCTGATCCTCTGAAATGTATTCGATTCTGACGCCCCATTTGCTTCCGTCCGAACAATATTCCCGGATCAGATGGCCCAAATGGCCGATCACCAGCGTTATTACATCCACGCCGCTGTTTTTCAGGCTTTCTATCTGATATTCCAGGATCGGTTTTCCCATGATGGGAAGCATGGGTTTTGGTATATCTGCGGCTGCCGGCCCAAGCCTAGTCCCCAGGCCTCCGGCCATGATCACTGCCCTCATTCCACACACTCCATTCTGTTTCTGCCGCCTTCCCGCCCGCCAGTACAGCGTTTCGTAGATACCCGTATGCTAAGCGGCTGTTTTCATCATGTGTTTCCATTCTGGTAGACATCCAGACCGCCTGAATGACCGCCTATCATATCCCTCGCCGTCTGCCTGACCGCCGCGTCGGAGGACAGGCGCGGCGCCCATCCTGTGGCAAGAACCTTTGAGATATCATACCCAAACCTCGGGACGTCCCCCTTCCAACCACGTTCGCCGCCTGTATAAACAAATTGGGGGCCCGTGATTCCCATCTCCTCTGCCACGATCTCCGCAATCCGCGTCACCGCGGTTCCCTCTCCTTTTACGCTGATGTTATAGAGAGCTTCCCCCGGCTTCCACTCTTTCGTCAGTTTCATGACCGCCTCAACGAGATCGTGTACGTAAATATAGGGCTTGCACTGCCTTCCGTCTCCCAATATTTCAAGCCGCTGGGGATTTGCCCTCAATTTCTTTATGAAATCATAAATGACCCCATGCGTTAAGCGCGGCCCAATCACATTGGGAAAACGGAAGATCACGGCGCTCATATCGCACATAGACACATACGAAGAAATCAGGGCCTCTGACGCGAGCTTCGCCCCTCCGTAATAGGAAACCGGCATGAGCCCTCCTGTCCCCTCCGTCAGGGCAATGTCCGGCATTTCCCCGTAAACAGCCGATGTAGACGCGAAAAAAAGCCGTTTCACCCCAGCCGTCCGCATAGACTCCAAAAGGGCCCTGGTTGTAAGAAATGTGTCGTTAAAATCGATCGACGGCTCCCGTCCCCCTTTTTGGATGTCGGAATTGGCGGCCAGATGGTAAACCGCGTCTATCCGATTTTCGGAAAACAGGCGGTTTACATTCTCCTGCCCGGCCAGATCCATCTCATAGAACCGGAACCGTCCGGCCTTCCCGGCCTCCCTGCCGGACAAAAACGCCCGGATATTTCTGTCCCCAAACACTAATTTATCCGCGCATATCACATCATGGCCTTCATCAAGCAGCCTGTCCGCCAAATGGCTTCCTATGAAGCCGGCTCCACCGGCAACCAATATCCTCATTTTTACCTCCGTCAGATAAACTCTCTGTCCACATGAATAATCGACGCCCCCGAATTATCCAGCTCAAACTCCATTTCCCTGAGATCCGATAAAGCGGCGCGCACCGCGCCCTGCTTTTCCTCCGGCACATAAAAAAGCATAAACCCGGCTCCGCCTGCCCCCAGAAGCTTCCCTCCCAGCGCGCCTGCCTGAATAGCTTTCTGGTAAATCTCATCAATAGCCGGACTGGAAATACCGGAAGACAGGGATTTTTTTAATTGCCAATTCTCATGCAGAAGCCCGCCCACTGCATCCACATGGTTCTTTTGCAGTTCCTCCTTAAGTGTCCGCGCCAGGCTGCACATCTTTTGCTGCACTGCGGCCCTGTCCGCCCGTTCCAGATTTTCAGACTGTTCTCTCAGGATAGCGGATGCCGAATGTACTCCTCCCAGGTAAAAGAGCATCAGGCGCGCCTCCAGCTTCCTAAAGCTTCCGGAAGCCATGATAATGGACTCTACACTTACAAATCCGTTCGGGAGAAACTCATAAAAATTCAATCCCCCAAAGGCCGCGGCAAACTGATCCTGTTTCCCAATCGGAGCGCCCAGCTTCCGGATCTCTACATCGCACGCCTCCTTCGCCAGCTTATACTTTGAAACATACTCTCCCTTATACGTGTGCAGAAGATGGAGAAGCGCCACGGTAAACGCGCTGGAAGACCCCATCCCCGTTCCCGCCGGAATATCGCTCATACTCGAAATTTCCACACCCCGGATATTAAAATCCGCAAGGCACTGCCTGAAAATCCTGTGTTCAATCTCCGAAAAATCCTTTACCGTCTCTGTTTTGGAATATTTCAGCACAATCTCATTCTTATAAAAACAGTTATGGATCGTCAGATACATATATTTCCGGATCGTTGCGCTTAAAACACAGCCTCCGTATTTCTCAAAAAAACCGGGAAGATCGCTCCCCCCGCCGCAAAAGCTCACCCTGAACGGCGCTCTTGTAATGATCATCTTCCTCTCCCCCTGCGTACCTGTCCATGCTTTATCTTAATACCCATTATCCCGGCTATCCGTTCTCCGACCCGGACGAGCCGCTCCGTCATCCCGAAATGGACATACATAGCCGTCATCAGAGCCTTTCTGCCCGCTGGCAGGGGAAATCTCATCAGCCTCCCATACGATTTTCGGAAATTTGTAAGTAAATACTCCTTCTCCTCCGGAAATTCACTGCTCTTTCCGCTGCGTATCATCCTGCACAGCAAACCGAAAAAGGCCCTGTAATAATTGATTTCCGCATAATATACCCAGCCGTCCTTTCCATACTGTATACAATACTCCCAGACATGCTTCCATACCGCTGCAATATCCATCTGTTTTTTGGAAAACCACTCGCTGGACAAGCCGTTTTGGTTATACCAGTAATAGTAAACATCCATGTCTGCGTCAACAATTTTATCCGCGTGCAGCAATGCAAGGAAAAAGCCTTCCACATCCTCGGCAATCAACCCTTCCGGAAATACCATCTGCTTCGCGGTTTTTGCCGTATAAAGCTTATTCCAGACATAATGGACCGTCTGGTTAGAATGCGCCCGGAAATACAGCTTCGCGAAATCATCCTGCGTATAAACCCGGTAAGAGGGCTCCGGCCTGCGCTTTGCTGACGTCGGCTCCCGGCCCTGAGCCCCGGATTCCAACTCCCGGCCCCGGCCTTTACAAATAGGAGCACAGCCCTGATCCGAAACCCGAATCACACGCCCGCATGCAATATCCGCCATTTCCTTCTTCATAAGCTGCAGCAATGCTTCATACATATCGCATGCAACCCAGTCATCGCTGTCAACGAAACCGACATAAGGCCCTGATGCGTATGTAAGCCCCGTATTCCTCGCGTTTGAAAGGCCCTTCCTTTCCTGCTGATGTATGACTTTAACCCGCTTGTCCTGCTTGGCATATGCATCACAAAGCGCTGCTGAGCCGTCCACGGACGCGCTCTCCACCAAAATAATCTCCAGCCGCCCGTAGGTCTGGTTCACGATAGAATCCATACATCGTCTCAGTGTGCCTGCCGAGTTATAAACAGGAATGATAATACTGATTAAATCTTCTCCGAATTTCTCCATCTCATATACCCTGTTCCGGATAAACCGGAATCCAACGTCTGCCATTTCGCCTCATTATCATTGCTGGGCGGCTCGCCCTTTGGCATCTTGCTCACTTAAATTTCGTCAGCCCCGCAACCGCCCACACCGCCACATTGCACAGGCTCCTGACCGGGTTCAGCTTAAGATACTTCCGGTAAAACAAATACTGTTTCCGTACCAGCTTCCTTTTATTTCCCGTCGTGGAGCCCGGCAGCACCCGGTACTTTGCCAGTATCTCCGGATTTCCATACGCCCGGCCGTCCACGTTCACAACGTCGATCCAATACGCGTAATCATCGCGGATGCTCCTTAGCTCCTCGCGCAGATAAATCGTTCCCCCGCGCGATCGGTCATATAAGCCGGAAAGGCAGCCTATGTAATTCCGGATCCTCATATTCTTTGCCGTGACCACTTTTCTGGCAATCGTCGGGCGCAGGATTTCCTGCGAGCGCTCATCGATCCGCGCATAGGAACAGTACACGCAGGCCGCCTGTTTCTGTTTCATAAATGCAAGCTGCTTTTCCAGAAATTCCGGCGCCCACAGATCGTCTGCGTCAAGCAGGGCGATATACTGCCCTTTGGCAAGCCGGATCCCGTGATTGCGCGCCGCGGCAGAGCCCGCATTTTCCTGGCAAATCAAACGGATCCGCGGATCCTTTGCCGCATAGCCCCTGGCAAGCTCTGCCGAACCGTCCTCAGAGCCGTCGTCAACCACAAACATCTCCCAGTCCGCATAGGTCTGGGAAATCACAGACTCCATGGTTTCGGACAGGTATTTCGCGCCGTTGTAGCAGGGCGTAATAATTGAAACAATTCCCTTTTCCATCCTCTCCTCCCCATTCCCGGCTATCTCCCCGCCCTTATATTCTATCGCAGGGCTGAAATTGCTCCTGTTACTGTATTCATCCGCACCCCCGGGCCTCTCCTGCGTCCCGCGCCCTGTCCCGGCCTCTCCCGCCGCGCGCAGGGCCGTCGTCTCTCCCTCTCCCACGCCCTCCGTACACTCCTTCATAAACAGGATCTGCACGGTTTTCAACATGATCTCAAAATCCAGCCGGAGGCTGTAATTCTGGATGTACATCAGATCCAGCTTCAGCTTGTCATACGCCGTCGTATTGTATTTCCCATACACCTGCGCATACCCTGTCAGGCCCGCCTTGACCTTAAGCCGGTACACGAATTCCGGGATCGCCGCCTCATACTGCCCTGCGATCTCCGGCCGCTCCGGCCTGGGCCCCACGATGCTCATGTCGCCCTTCAGGATATTGAAAAGCTGCGGCAGCTCGTCCAGGCGCAACGCCCGTATCACACTTCCGACCTTCGTGATCCGCTCATCCTTCTCCCCCGCCAGCCTCGCCACCCCGTCCTTTTCCGCATCCTCCCGCATACTGCGGAATTTGTACACAAAAAATGCCTTTCCGTCCATTGTCAGCCTCTTCTGCTTATAGATCACGCGTCCGCCATCCTCTGCCTTGATGCAAAGCGCCGTCGCGCCCATCACCAGAAGCGCGGGCAAAAGCGCCAGCAGGGAAAGCGCCAGATCCACCGCCCGTTTTAAAAGCCTCTGCTCAATCGTCAGCCCTGTATTTCTGGAAAGCAGGAGCGGCGTATCAAACATGTGCTGGCTCTCCGCGCTGCGGATGAGCAGATCCGAAATCTTGGGCGTCGTATAACTGCGGATCCCTTTCCCGTAGCAGTATTTCAAAATTGCATTCCGTTCATGGCTGGGAATATCGCAGAGCACCACCCCCTGGTAATGTCTGATCTTTTCCTCAATCCGCGCCATTCCCTCTGAAATATGCGCTGTATCCCCGATCACAAAGCGATCGGCCCGCGTACTGATCTTTTTCATAAGCCCCGCCGCCGGCCGGCCTCCATATACCAGAAGCACGCGCCGCGGCGGATAGATGCGCAGATAAATCCCGGTACAGAGCACCCCCCAGAGCACAATAGCCGACATCTGAACCAGAAACATCAGTAGCAGAGGACCCGGATCTGTCACGCGCTTGGTCAGCAGGACAATCAGGCTGTAAATCAGCAGATCCGCCAGCGCCAGGCCCAGCCCCTGTGAATATACAATATGGAAGACCCGCAGGTACCCCACTCTCCAGCCCCCGTAAATCCGCGGCAGCAAAAAGGCCCAGAACAGATAAAAGGCCACGATCATCATATGCCCCCGCCGCCAGTATTCCGTTTCCATAAACGGGCTGTAAAACCGCCTCCACACATGCCAGAAAAGTATGGCATGGACAAAAAGCAGGGCAAAACAAAAAGCAGCCCGGATGAGCCGCTTGAACTGTTCCTGATTTTTCATTGGTAACAACTCCTGTGTCTGTATTTTGAATGGAATGGGATCCGTCTGCAGCATCCCGGGCGTATTCGGGACATGGCGCTGTCTACACCTAATGTTATAAACATAAACAGAGCCGCGGGAAGGCCGCCGGCGCCTCTAAATTCGCACAGCATTGCACAAATAACAGCGTGCCCGGGCAAAATCCTGGGCCCGCGTCAGACGCCTGCATTCCGCACATATAATTCATGGTAGCATCCATAGCAGAGCTGCCCCGCCCCCTCTACATAAAAGGGCCGGAATTCGATATCCGTGTCTTTAAGGATACCCACCCGCCTGTGGCAGCAGACGCATCTCTCATATGCATCCGCCTGATCCTGCGCATCATTTTTCTCCGGCCCTGCCTTCCCTGCACACCGCGCGATCCCCTTCATCCGTACCTCCTGTATCATTCACAATTCCACTTTCCCCTTCGCCTGCAAGCTCGCCGCAATCTCACTGTCTTCTTCATCCGCAATCTCACCGCTCCCTGCAAGCCCGAACAGCACCGTCTGCTCCCGGCGGCCCATGCTCACACGCACCACCGCATAGCGCTTATGAAGGTTGATCCTCTCTATCTGCTTCTCGAACGCCTTTAAAGGCCCCCGGATCTGCCACCCCTCCCCTGACTCCTGTGGCCGCGCCGTGCTCAGCCTCACCAGCCGGCGTTTCTCGGAGCCCGGGACACCGCCTTCCTCCTGCCCCATCTGGCAGATGGTTCTCAAAAAATCTTCCTCCTCTTCCTCCACGGCCGTAAATTCATACCGCCCGTTCCCCAAAAGCCTGGCATAAGCCGGCGTTTCTTTCAGCTTCAGAAACAATTCCTCCGGCCGCCCGGTCTCCACAAAGACATATCCCGGGAATAGCGGCCTCACCTGCGCCTCCCATCTCCCTCCCAGCCGCTTAAGCCACTCGGCCCGGATAATAAAGCATTCGTAAAAACACTCCCTGCCCGGGAGGGCGTTTAGCTGGAGGCGCAGATCCTCCTCTTTCCCAGTCATGGTCTGGATGACATACCACATAGCGTTTCCCACACTCCTTTTGCGATGGGGCAACCGTTCAAACCTTCTGAACAGTCCCTTACGGAATCTGGCGCAAAAAAACGCAGGCTCCGCCATCTTTGCAGAACAAAGCGTCTCCAAAGCCTGCCCGGAAAACATCCGCGGCCGCCTCCCTATACTCCCGCCCCCGCGCCCTGTCCCGACATGGGATGGAAATACAGGGCCGTAAGGCGCAGCGCGCAGACATTCCCTCCATATGTGGATACGGCCAGCCTGCATGCCTCCATAGCTGTACAGCCTGTTTCCATATCCCTGTCTTATTTCTTTGCATGATTTCGTTGTCTTGTTTCCTGTTTTATTCCCGCGGGCAGCGATCCAGGCGGGCATGTTTGCATGCACATTTGGCAACTGCCTCAAGGGTCAGCAACCACGTTGCCTGCAGCGGGGTTGTTGGCTTCATTTTAAAAGCACAGTCATTCATTGATATGAATTTCCTGTACCGCAATCCCGGCCCAGATGACAGCCTTCCTGCGCGCCAGGGGAACCTCCAGCCTGGCAAACCGCCTGTGCCAGTCGATCGTCTGGATCTGTCCCGCCCTGCCCTTTAACGGCCCGCTTACAAACCGATCCCGCCCGCTCTCCCGGTCCCGGTAGCCATAGGAGAGCGGCAGAATACGCCGTTTCCCGCAAAGCTCCCGCAGGCGTTCCTCCTCTTCCTCATAAACCGGAATCAGCCAGCCCGCCTCCTCCATGGGCCTGTAAAGGCCCGTTCCCGCGCACCGCCCAAGCTCAGCCGACAAAAGCCGCGGCCGGCTGCTCTCTAAAAAGACGTAGCCAGGGAACATCGTGCGGATCACCGGCTTCCAGGCCCCGTCCGAACGCCACAGACGCTCGCAGCGGAACAAAAAGGCATCCTCCATCGCCTCCGGGGACAGAGCCCTGCGGCAGGCATGGAGAACCGATTCCTCCTTCCCGCTCTGGCACTGAAACACATACCACATCGGAACCCACTCCTTTCCCCCATGCTATCCCTGACCGGGGATTTCGTAGAATACGTGATTCTACGAAAAGTGAAGTGTGATAATTTTGTTTAAAATCTGATATTTACATTTGGAAATGGAAATTAAGAAATTCATAAAGATATGAATTGATATTTTTAAACATTTTTGATAGAAAATCCCATTGAAATAACCCGAAAAGCGTAGTATAATGAATGAAAATTTCTTAGAATCACGTATTCCACGAAACGCAGGAACCGTCCTGTCCTGAATCAAAGCAGAAACCCCGCACAGTATTACATTCATTCTTTAATATACTCGAACTTCCCACATTAAAAACGGGATTTGTACCATGAAAAATCAATACTTCAGCTCACAAAATAGCAATAAGGAAACAGTAAACGGCAAAAAGGTTCTTTCCAAACTTAGTTGAAAAGATTATCATCATGTAAAAAACGTAGTATATTAGCATTTACATCATGAAATGTTTATCAAATCAACAAACGTTGGAAAGAACCTTTTTACCGTTTACTATTTAACTCTCTCTGAATAAAAACAAATCCTCTGCTTTACTGCTTGTGTTATTAAGTTACTGTAATTATGCGTAACAGTTCAGACTGCGGGGAATCTGGCGGAAATTTTGGCGTTAAGCTTGCTTAAAAGCCAAAACTTCCGCCAGATTCCACATCGGATGGATATCCGATGCTTCTTGTCCGGCGCAGACGCGCAAGAAGATGCCCCGTCTGAACGGTTACAGTTACGCTGATACAGGCTCTCTTTTTCTAATAACAGCCTCCACTTCCTCTATGGTCTTTTCAACAATCCTTGCTATCTTCTCTGATGAATAGCCATCTCTGTGCATATTCATAATTATTTTTACCTTTTCTGCTTCCCTGATTCCCTGTGAAAGATTACACATGGCGCTCACGTCCTCTCTTATTCTGTCATCTACCACAATACTATACTCTTTTTCAATGATTCCTAATTTTTCATCAACGGTCAACTCCATTGAAAGCAACGTACTCAGCAGACGATGGAGCTCATACCTCTCATCATGCTCCGGAAGTTCATTTGATATACCTATCAACACAATATTTAACAGGTCAAGCCCGCCCTTCCACGAATAAGAACCGAGCAGATCGTCTTTCGCGAGATGCACATAAGCCATACTGCTTTCGTCCATGCCCATACATACCCAAATCGAAAAGACACGCCTGATGTCATTATAATTTGTCTTGACAAAATCACGTTCTTTCTGCGAGGAAACAAGGCGGCTCACATAAAAGACTGCCCTGTTTAAGATATGGTAGCCTGTCGGTTCATCCTTCTGTGCTTCGACATTTACAATAACCTGTGAGATACCGTCTCTTATACGCACATAGAAGATAATATCAAACCGTATAAGCCCCTCGTTTATCTCCGCATTTTCCGTATTCATCCCGGCAATGCGCTGCCCGCTTTCCTCTTTTTCCATATTGGTCAGCCCCGGCTCCACCGGAACCACACTGATAAATGGTTCCCCCTCAATATAGGATACCACATCTTTCGGGTTCATTCCCCGGAACTCATCAACCGTCTTTACCAGGATATGCGCCAGAATGATCTTATTTCCCAACAGGCGTTTTGCCTTATCATCATATTGTGCGTCCTGGTCTGTTGCGCTGACCGCATTTTTTATTTCCGTATCCATCAGCCATAAACCTCCTTTTTGTATGGTAGGAAACGCAGAAGCCATTCCCAAAAGGTATATGAACTCAATGCCATTATACTCCGAAATCCCGGCCAAATCAATCAGGTTTTTAGAAAGCCCGGGGCTGAACCAGATATCATGATCGCCCTTGTCGCGTCGTTTGAAAGAACAATTATAATGTTCTCCTCTCCCGTGAGCGCTTTCCTGCTCCAATATTCTGTTCCTCCTGATGCTGTACGAATCACCTTCCCGGCATATACCTCCAAAGGAAATAGGCAGCCTTCATTTGCCTTCCCCCTTCCTAATGGAATGTACTCCCGGAATCCCACTGCGCCTGATTTTGTGAAATTCCGGGAGTACATTTTACTTTTTCTTTATCAAACCTTTTACCATCCGGACTCCGCTCTCTCCAAGCGCTTTCCTTGTAAGCTTTTTCGCCCTGCCAGCCGCCATAAACGCATCGGCCTTCTCCCCAAAACGCGCCGCCGGATGGCTGTAATTCCTGAACTCCGTGCCGCGCCCGTTATTGATCAAAAGAAGCCGTATGTTTGATGCAAAATGACGGTTTCCGAATATATTCATATCATAGAAAAAAGCCAAATCCCCCGTGATCCCGAAAAACAGCTTTTCAGGGGACGCCAGGGCCGCTCCTGCGAGGGAGGAGATTCCGCCGTCAATCCCAAATCCGCCCGTGTTCGCATATGCCTCTACGCCGTCCGGCTTATCAAAAAAATTCCAGGAGCGAAGGGAATTTAAAATTCCCAGATAAAGCGCGCTGTTCTCCGGGATCAGAGGAAGCGTCTGCTGCGCCATCCATACATTGGAAAAGGGAAGCTCCGGAATCTCTGCGCGCAGACGGGCAAGCTCCCGGCTCCATTCCTCAAAGCAGTTATTCCCCTTACGTTCCATGAAGCTCTGTTCCGCATATCTCTTAAAAAATATCTCTTCCTCCAGCTCAAACATATTTGAATAGCATTTTTTGAAATATTTTCTATGTTTTTTATTGCGGAAAACCGCATAAAATCGTTGTTTTTATGTGACGTATTTTTATTTGCATGATTTCTTGGCGCCGTTTTGGCGCCGGTAACAAATCAATGCTTAAGAATTATTTTGATTATTAAGTTCTTTGGCTTCTTTTAAATCAATTTTAGCCTTATGTCCTTGTTTTTCAAGCAAAAATAACAGATTTGCCCCATTCATTAACGTTAAAGGTTTTCCTTTTGCAAATTCATATGCATCATTTCCATAATTAGATGTCGTAACAAGAATTCCTTTTGTTGCACCATCATTCATTACAGTTCCATATAAATCCCTAACTGCCGATACACCTACAACATTTGTATAACGTTTTGCTTGAATAACAATTTTACCACCCCTAATTGGATCTGGATCAAATGCAACCGCATCAACACCACCATCTCTGCTTGCTTGAGTAATTTTTGCCTCTCCACCACTTGAATTAAATTCTTCGGCAAATACTTCACGAATTAGATTTTCAAAATCTTGCCAATCAATAGCAGCTAAGTTTACAGATATAAACAACGTAAGCGTCAAATAAGATAGTGGATAGAAAAATAACCACTACCCTTTTATTATAGAGGGTTGGTGGTTATTTTTCTATCCACTATCTTATTTGACGCTTACGTTATATCTGACGCTTTTAGACAAAAAGAAAAACCATAAAACAGATCCTCTCTGTCTTATGGTTCAACTCATAAACTTTATTCTTTTTCACTTGTTTATTTTGCTTAAATCAATCTCCAAATCTGGATAAATTCCTACAGGAATTGTATCAGAAAATGTATAATCATCTCCACTATCATTTTGAAAATCATATACTGTTATACAGTTTTTCTCATAATCTACAATCCAATATTCCTTAACGCCTGCTGTCCTATATTTAAACAATTTAGTATAGTAATCCATCCTTTTACTGCCTGGAGATACCACTTCAATGATCCAATCAGGCGCTCCATGACAACCTTTCTCATCCAACTTAGATGTATCACAAATCACACTGATATCTGGTTCAATGTAGTTAATATCATCCTCACTCAAAAACACAGCAAAAGGAGCCGCATAAACCTCACATTGTCCGCCTTTGCTATCAATATAGTTTCCTATTGCCTGGTGTAGCTTCCAACTAATCTTTTGATGTGTCCTGCCGGGAGGAGCCATGTAATAAATCTTCCCGTCTATCAACTCTGCCCTCTCTCCATCTGGTAAAGCATAAATATCATCTATTGTATACACTTTTTCCTGTACTGCTGCCTCTGCCATGATCCACCGCCTTCCTTCTATTATGTATTATATCACACTATACTCACTTTTAAAAGGAAATTCTAAATCATACACAAAAGGTGAAAAAGTCAATACTGATTTTATCCAATACCATTTTGAAGTAGAACGGAAATTTTTCCTGATACTGAACCAATCCGCGACAAATGAACTTGTATTGTTCTTTTGTGGTTTCCTGCTGCTCCAGTGCAGAAGCAATGTAATGATAAAGTTTTTTCATGCTGTCCAGCACTAAGATACCGACAATTTCCTCTTTGTTCTCAAAATACACATATAAAGTCGCTTTGCCGTATCCGGCTGCTTTCTAAAAAGACGTATTCCACGAAACTGTCTCCTTAAGACAAATTAGAAGCGCAGATTTTTAAGCACATTATAGAACGAACCGCCCCCCGGAGCTGCCGCTCCAGGGGGCTCACTTTTACAGTGATCTGCCCTGTCTCATAGCTATAGCATATTTCTCATCCTTTCACATGTTTGAATAATGCCCTGAAAAAGAAATCCTGTTTTCCCTAATAAGCCTTTCTGGTCCCCTGCTCCAGCATCTCACCAGTCAGGCGGAACCGCTTTACCACGGAATCCGGAATCCGATCCAGATCAAAGAACATGTCATACACCTCGTACTCTTCCGATCCGTCCCCATACTGCTCCGTCTCATTCACGGGCTCCGCAAACGCATCATCCTCTTTCATACGATCCGTATCTTCGTCTGTATCATTCCCCTCCGGAATGCGGACAAACGCGCGGATGATCAAATCACCGTAGAGCGCGTTCATCGAATCCTCGATGGCGGTCTCCCTGGACACCGCGCTCTCCAGAATCTCCCGGATCCGGGCCTTATCGGTAATCGTCTCCGGCTTTGCCTGGCCGTCCTTCTGCTCCGTGTCCTCTGGATAGCTTCCCCTGAATTCCAGAACAAGCTTTTCCACCGTGTCCGCTGTCAGGGTAGAGCCGACATCCGTCCCGCACTCTCCAAGCAGCGCGATCGTTTCGGTGAAGGACGGATAAACCGGGAAATACAGGTTGTTGTTAAATGTCAGATAATTCCCGTCGTTCGCCCGGAGCGTGTCAATCATGGCCTGCATTTCCCGCGTTTTAAACTGGATTGCCCCCACCGGGCTCTCCGCCCTCCTTGTCTGTGCGGTCAGAGCCGCCAGTTCCTTCTGGTATGTCAAAAGAAGCTGTCTCATGGTTTCCTCTGACCGGAACGCCACATGGGACGTATCCCCGTTTTCCTGATAATTGACGCCTGCAATCTCCTCCGGCTGCCAGCTAAGGATCGGATAGGCCGTCTCCTTATAATCATCCATGTCGTACACAGCGTCCAGATACGATGCGGCGGCGGTAAGATTCATGTTATAGTCCCGGTAAACCGTCCGGCCGTTCTTTAAATGCCAGGCAATCAGCACATATCCCCAGGTATCGGTTACATCCCCGTAATTCTCCCGTCTGTATCCCCTTCCCCTGAACATAGAATGCCGTCTCTGGGCTGCGTCCTGAATGCCCTGGACGGCGATCTCCCGTATCGCCTCCATATCCGAAAGCCGCATCTGTTCCGCTATCGTCCCGGTGTCCGGATGCGTCCATACCACATGCATGTTATCCGTTCCCTTGAGTTCAGGCTGCGCATAATAGCTTTCGTGGACATTTGTCTCCATGTTGTAGCACCAGATCCCGGCCGCCTCTGTCTTCGCATCCGAGGGAAGATAGGAGTCATAGCCGCACAGATCAAAACGGAAAAACGCCGTGATCGCTACGGAGATCACCCCGCACGCCGCCAACTGCCATCTGTGGGCAAACAGGCGCTTGAAATCAAACTCGTATATAATCTCAATCACACAATTGCTGAGCAGCAGGCCGCAGAGCAGGCCGAACACGCCCCACCCGTCCCGCCCCGTCACTGAGATAAAGACCAGATAGCCCAGGAGGGAAGAAGGGATCACCAGCAAAAACTTGATCACCGGCCGGCTGACGCCAAACGCCATCGCCCGCCCGGCCGCCTCAGACGGGCGCTTTCTGTAGAGAAAGACACACAGCGCAAGGATCGCAAGACCGGCTGCAAGTCCCCACAGCGCCATGCCGGCCGGTATCTCTTCAGACGCTGCTTCGGACGCATACACATACCACCCGGCCGGGGAAGAATGGGAAGCCCACCACAGCATCGTTTCGCCGTCATTGTAGCATGTCTGAAAGAAATAGTCAAAATATGTGCCGCACAGAAGCGTCATCCCCGGCCCCCATACGAAAAACACCAGAACCCCCAGAAGGCTGATAATGATATTCCCTGTCATCAGAACCGCCGCCACGGCCGTCATGTAAAGCAGAAAATAAAACGCCATGTGTATCAGGTAATCTGAAAGGATCGTCCCCCACGGAACCGACACGCCCTTTACGGCCAGCAGCACGCCCGCGGCAGCCATATTGGCCAGATACGGAATGGCGGTATAAAGAAAACCGTCCGCTAGCATCACAAAAAACAACAGCTCCCTCCTGAGCGGGAGGCTGTGGAAAAAATCCACCTTTTTCTTTGAGTGCAGCCAGGAAAAGCCTGACAGGGCGCAGAGAACGGAAAGAACCATCATCAAAAACACCATTCCTCCGTTTTTCAGCGAGCAAAAGGAGATAAAATCCTCTGCCAACTGCGCCTGGGCAATCGACAGGGCCTCTGTCTCTGCCTCTGCATACATACTGAGCATCTCCGGGCTCAGCCAGGAATTTACAGACAAAGCGGTCTTGATTGGAAATAAAAAGAAGAACAACAGAAAAATCACTGCAATCGTCCAGAGGCGCTGCTTCGTATTTTCCCTCATCATTTTAAAGAACAAGCTTCTTGATGTCATAGCCTGCCACCTCCGTTTCACTGATAAATATTTCCTCCAAAGAAAGCGGGAGCATTTCAAAAAAGACCGGATGGTATGACTGTAAAACAGCTGTGATCTCCTCCTTTGCCCCCCGGATCGTTAGTGTTAAAAGGCTCCCCCTCTTTTCGGTCCCGATGATCGCAAGTCCCGCCAGATCCTCCGGCTCGCATCCCGGAAGCAGGACGCACTGCACCTTATGGATGTTCAGCTTCATGTCATCCAGATCTTTGGAAAGCAGGATGCCGCCCTTGTGCAACAGCCCCACATGATCGCAGATATCCTCCAGCTCCCGCAGGTTGTGCGACGCAATAATGGGCGTTAAGTTCCGCTCCTCCATGTCGTTCGCAAACAGGCTCTTCACGGTCTGGCGCATCACCGGATCCAGGCCGTCAAAGGTCTCATCGCAGAAAATATAGCTTGTATTAGAGCATATCCCCAGAATCACGGAGAGCTGCTTCTTCATCCCTTTGGAAAACGTATTGATCTTGCGGTCCTTCGCCAGCTCAAACGCGCCCAGAAGCTTAGAAAAACGCTTTTTGTCAAACTTCGTGTATACGCAGGAATAAAACGCCGCCATATCCTCCGGCGTTGCATTGCTCAAGAAAAACTGTTCGTCTGAAATGTAGAAAAACGAGGCCTTTAACGCCGCATTTTCAAACACATCCGCTCCGTCTATCTGGATCTGTCCCTCGTCCGGCTTTAAGATCCCGGCCGCCATCCTCAGAAATGTGCTCTTCCCGGCCCCGTTCGTCCCGATCAGGCCAAACACATTCCCCTCCCGTATCCTGGCATTAATATGATCCACGGCCGTGATGTCCCCAAACCGTTTTGTCAAACCAATGGCTTCAATCATATGCGATCCCCCTCCTCTGCCACACGTTCTCCGGGCGCTTTCCCCGCGCTGCCAAAGCGCTGAATCACCTGCTCCTGAAATTCCAGCATCGTGATCCCAACGCCCTTCGCGTCCTCCACCAGCTCTCCCAGGCGGACAAACACATCCAGCCTCTTCTTTTTCCGGATCTGTCCGTTCTCTGACACAAAGCTCCCTCTTCCCTTAACGGAATAAATATAACCCTGGCGCTCCAGCTCCGCATACGCACGCTGGATTGTGTTCGGATTAATCGACAAATCCGTGGCCAGGCTCCGGACAGACGGAAGCTGGCTGTCCTGCGGCAGAATCCCCCGAAGCATCAGCTCCGACAGCTTCTCCGCCACCTGCTCATAGATAGGCCTGCGATCCTTATAATCAATCAGAATCATGGATGCCTCCTTTCCCGATATCAGTGTACTTCCCGAATTGATTGTATTAACTCAATTAATACACTTAGTATAAAGGAGAAGCATTCCACTGTCAACGGAATGCTCCTTACAATTTTCTTAACCTGCAGCCATCCCATAACGATCCATGGAAGCCGGACGGTTTCGTCAGCCCTGCTGAAATTCCGTCATATACGGCCTGAACCGCAGGGGAAGATGTCCTCTCTGACAGACGTAATTCGTCCGCTCCTGAATCCCCGCGCTGTCAAAAAATGCCTTCCACAGGGCGGCATACTCGCCCGAATCCGTCCGCCCGGCCAGCTCGTGAAGCTGCGCCGCCTCCCCGCCTGTCATCATATACCACTCCATCCCGGAAATATGCACCGCCGCCTTCCCGCGTTTCTCGTCAAAAATAATGAACCGCTCCCCCCGGAGGCGATCGCTAAAATGCGGCATCAAAAGCGCCGTCACGTCGTTCTTCGGCCCGATCACAGCAAACAGCGCCTTCTGGGGGAGCTCGGAAAAACGCAGGAACTCCGTGAGCAGATGGCTCTCATTCCCCACGCTCCGGTTAAGCCGGAATACCTCCTGCACCGCCGGGATCTGCAGCGCCCCAATCACCTTTTCGCCGATATGGAAGCCGTAGATCAGAAAGCGGTAGATCCAGTCCGCCTTCTGCGGCTCAAAGCTTAAGGACGCCCGGTAAATCCACGCATACGCCCGCCCTGATATCTTCGTCCTCACCGCCTGGGCCACCTTCTGCGCCTTCTCCTCCGATACGGCCGCCTCCCGGTAATCCGCGAACATCTCCAGATTATACTCCCCGTCCACGGCCAGCTTCACATTCTTATGCCCCAGGCGGCTCGTCCACGCGTCATAAACGCCGCACAAAATCCCCTCAAAGCTATCCTCACATACAAAAACAACCATCAAATATCAAGCCCTCTCCATATGAAAATCGTCAAACATCGACATCTGCCGGTACAGTCCGCTCTGCTCCAGATCAAGGGTTTTGCGCCGCTCCTCTCCTATTATCCGGGCTGCTATGGAATCCTCGCTCATGCGGATCGGATACATCATCCGCCCGGAGCATGTAATAAAGTAAAGGGCGCGCTTAAGCACAACGCCCATCTTCTTCAGATCCTCAAACCGGAGCGCCGCCTGCTTCCTGGCTGCCACGATCCGCATGGCTGACTTTGTGCCAATCCCGGGAACGCGCAGAAGCATGGCATACGAAGCGCGGTTCACCTCCACCGGAAACTGCCCCAGATTGCGCAGCGCCCAGTCGCACTTGGGATCCAGGAACACATTAAAATTCGGGCGCGCCTCGCTCAAAAGCTCTGAGGCTGTAAAACCATAATACCGCAAAAGCCAGTCTGCCTGGTAAAGCCTGTGCTCCCTCAGAAGCGGCGGCCCGCCCGGAAGATCCGGAAGAAGGCTGTCGTCATTCACCCGCACGAATGCGGAGTAAAAGACGCGTTTCAAGCCAAAATTCTGATAAAGCGCCTCCGCGACGGTAATCATATGGTAGTCGCTCTCCGGCGTCGCCCCCACAATCATCTGCGTGCTCTGGCCGGCCGGCACAAAATACTCCTTCCTGTTTGAGACGCGCCCCACGCCGTAGTTTCCATAAATCGATTTCCCCTGGATGACGCGCGGACGCGCCGCCCCGGATGATGCGGAGGCCAAATCCGAACCGGAAGCCGTATCTGGCTTTGAAATCCCTGCCTTTCCTGCGCCCGTCCCGCTCATCCCGGCTGTCCCTAAAGCCTGCTTCACCGCATCCGGGAGAACCGCCCCCTTCTGCTCCAGAAGTCCCTCCCGCTCCATCTGCTTCGCAATCCCGATCTGGATCTGGCGCATCGGCCGCAGAATCTTCCCGCGCGTCTTGCCCGGCGCCAGCTTCTTAAGCCCTTCCGCTGTCGGCAGCTCCAGATTCACACTCATCCGATCCGCCAGGAACCCCACCCGCTCAATCAGAACCGGATCCGCGCCCGGAATCGCCTTCACATGGATATAACCGTTAAAATGATACTCCCTGCGCAGCAGGTACAGCGTCCGGTAAAGCTGCTCCATCGTATAGTCCGGCGTATCGAGAATCCCGGAGCTCAAAAACAGGCCCTCAATATAATTCCTCCTGTAAAACTCCATCGTCAGGCGGCAGACCTCCTCCGGTGTAAAGGCGGTCCGCACCGTGTCATTACTCCTGCGGTTAATGCAATAGCGGCAGTCGTGAATGCACTGGTTGGTATACAGAATCTTTAAAAGGGAGATACACCTCCCGTCCGGGGCGAAGCTGTGGCACAGCCCGTCGATGCGGCTGTTCCCCAGGCTCCCGTCCTTCCCCGCGCGCCCCACGCCGCTGGATGTACACGCCACATCATACTTCGCCCCATCGGTTAATATCCTCAGCTTTTCCTCTATCGAGAGATTCTCCTGTATCAGCATCGCGGTCTGCCCTTTCCTGTCTGCAAAATATATGTTCTCATGAACGTCTGTTCTTTTTCTATATTCTACCACAGTTTCAGTCGGATTGCAAGGATTTTTTCAAACATTTGTTCTGTAATAATTAAGAATTTACAGTTTACAGGGCGTGGAAAACAGGCAGAAAACAGACGCAAGCTCGCTTGTAGGGCGGTTTTCTGCCTGTTTTCCACATTGGGCGGACGCCCGATGCTTCTTGTCCGGCTATGCCGGACAAGAAGATGAGCCCCGTGAAAAGTAACATTGAAGAAATGAAACCGTTCAGGCTTATCTGAACGGTTACGGGAAAAGAGAAAGCGGCCCGGCCCCCAAAGGCCGCGCCGCTTTCTCCTTCTTAACTTCTGTATCCGTCCGGATTCATGGACTGCCATCTCCAGGAATCCGCGCACATCTCCTCTATCCCCCGCTCGGCAACCCATCCAAGCTCTTCCTTTGCCTTTTTCGCATCCGAATAGCAGGTCGCGATGTCGCCCGGCCTGCGCGCTTTGATCGCATAATTAATCGGCTTCCCGCACGCTTTCTCATACGCCTTCACCACATCCAGCACGCTGTATCCGATGCCTGTGCCCAGATTATAGATGCAGACGCCGGCCTTTTCCTCGATCTTCTTTAACGCCTTTACATGGCCCACAGCCAGATCCACTACGTGGATGTAATCGCGGACGCCTGTCCCGTCATGGGTCGGATAATCGTCGCCGAATACGCCCAGGCACTCCAGCTTGCCGACCGCGACCTGCGCGATATACGGAACCAGATTGTTGGGGATCCCCTTCGGATCTTCCCCGATCAGGCCGCTCTCATGCGCGCCGATGGGATTAAAGTAGCGAAGCAGAACCACATTCCACTCCGGATCCGCCACATGGAAATCTGTCAGAATCTGTTCCAGCATCCCCTTCGTCTGGCCGTATGGGTTTGTAATCTTACCCTTCGGGCATTCCTCCGTGATCGGGACAAAGGCCGGATCGCCGTAAACCGTCGCCGAGGAACTGAAAATAATATTCTTCACCCCGTGGTTCCTCATCGCATCGCACAGAACCAGCGTCCCTGTGATATTATTGTGGTAATACTCCAGAGGCTTCGCAACCGACTCCCCGACTGCCTTAAGCCCGGCAAAGTGAATTACAGAGTCAATGTCTTCTTTATCAAAAACAGCGTCCATCGCGGGCCTGTCCAGGATATCCGCCTCATAGAACGTCACGCTCTTTCCGGTAATCTTCTCGACCCGTTTAAGCGCCTCCTCGCTGGAATTATAAAGGTTATCCACAACAACCACATCATACCCGGCGTTCAGAAGCTCCACGCAAGTGTGGCTTCCAATATATCCCGCCCCTCCTGTCACCAAAATTGCCATATTCCTGTTCCTCCTTCTTTCAGGCGCGCCATCTGTGTGCGGCAGCCTGTGCGCCGCCACTCATTTCCTGTAACCGTCCAGACAGCCTGGACGGTTGCCATTTCTTTATTATTATATACGCTGCGGGACAGGAATTCAATTCAAAATACTGCGATATATTATAAAAATCGTTGTAAGCGGGTAACCCTTTCGATAGTGTGAACGGCTGCGTTCCCGTTTCCGGGCAGGGAGAGGCGAAACGGGAACGCAGAGAAACCGCCTATTCGCTGACCGTCAGCACATCTTCCATTTCCACCAGCTTGGCCAGAAGCGCGCTCTTCTTATAGCCCGGAGGATACACCACGTCAAATTCCAGATCCACTTCCTCTTTCTTTTTCTTGTTGATCTTCACGCTCACCACGTCCAGTCCTTCCTTTTGCAGGTATTCCTCCATCTTCCCCACAGAACCGGCCTGTTTCATGATCTTCATGCGGATCAGGCCCCCGCTGGCTACCTTTGAAAAATAACTGATGTTGTGCATCGCAAACTGCAGGAGAATAATCAATACCGCAGAGCTGACGCCGATCAGGTACAGACCGGCGCCCATGGCTACCCCCACGCCGGCTGTCGCCCAGATTCCCGCCGCTGTCGTAAGGCCGTTTACCAGATTGTTCCGGACAAATATCACGCCTGCCCCCAGAAAGCCCACGCCGCTGATAACCTGCGCAGCCACACGGGCAGCGTCCGCGCGATCCGTGTCCATAAAGCCGTATTTCGACACTACCATAATCAGCGCCGCCCCCAGCGCCACAATTGCATGCGTGCGGATTCCCGCTGATTTATTGCGGTTTTTCCGCTCGCTCCCGATCGCCAGGCCCAAAAGCGTTGCCACGATAATGCGCAGCAGATACTCCATATGTACCAAAAACTCCGGAAACTGAAACTGATTTAACACCTCATACGTACCCATAACCTTACTTTTCCTTTCTCACAAATATAATCGGATGAAAAGCCGCCCTGCGCCGCAAAAACAGCGCAGCCGTACAGGCTGCCGAACAGCTGTCAGGCGGCTTTTCTGCCTGTCTCCCGCATCCGTATCCCCCCCTTTTCTCCCTTGCCGCAGAACGCAAAAAACGCCGTCCCGTAATATGCCCGTAATTCCTCCCGGGAACGTATTACACGACTGCGTTGCTCTCATTCTCTCAGCAATGTGAATAGTTATCTTTGATTTGTAAGGGTATTATATAATCATTTTGCATAAATTTCAAGCCTTTTTATCTTTTTGCTGAAGATTTTATCCCTCGCAACCGTTCAGACACCCGAACGGCTGCCATCCCTCACTCCAGCGCCTCCACCCGCATGATCCCCAAAATCTGAAGCGGGCTCGTCTCTCCCACTATTCCGTCATAATACACCCTCACCCGATCCCCTCTGCTGATCCTCCCGGCCTGTTCCTGTGTAAGACGAACAGACGCCAGCGCCCCTGACCGCCGGATATCCTGTCCGTCATCGATCCGGATCAGCGCAGTCAGCGAGCTAAGCTCTCCGGCCGCCTCTACCGTCCCCTCAAACATCTGTCCCTCAAAGGCCAGCTCAGGAAGTCCGCCGCGGCAGCGGTACACAAACACATCCGTCTCCCGCGCAACGCGGCGGTACGGCTTTTCGTCGTCCCACCGCCCTAAGTCAATGCTGTATCCAAGGTTTTGGGAATAGCCGCACACGCTTGCGGACACATTTCCCCTGTCATCCACAAACACAAGCTGCACCATCCCCTCGCTCACGGCCTCCTGCAGATGACGCGGTGAAACGCCCATCGTCTCTGCCATGACCTCCTTCGGGGTATACGGGTCAAAACTGTACACACAGCTCCACTCAAACGCCGCCAGATCGCCGAGATGGATCTCCTCCCCGTCCGCCATGCCGGAAAGGGCCCTCATATTCTTTCGCAGTATCCGGTTATTCCTCCGTACCGGCTGAAGAGCCATGCTCCCCCAAAGCGCCAGCAAAAGAAGCGCCGGCAGCATATAACGCGCTATGTTTCGTTTCATCCCCGTCCTCCTCCTGTCTGCCGTTACCGGGCGTCACTCATTCCGGATCGCCGCCAGCGGGCTCAGCTTCATCGCCCGCAGCGCCGGAAAGAATCCGGCCATCATCCCAATCAGCACCGCAAACCCAACCGAGGCCAGGGCCAGCCATGCCGGGATGATCGAGAGCTTCCACGAGCCGTCCGCCATGCCGTAATAAGCCGCCGCCAGAAATTTATTCACCAGAAATGAGATCCCGTAGCTTAAGCCAACGCCGACCACGCCGCCGATAAAACCGATAAAACCGGCCTCTATGAGGAACATGCTGCGGATATTGCCCATCGCGCAGCCCAGAACCTTGATCACGCCGATCTCCTTTGTCCTCTCGTAAATCGACATCATCATCGTGTTCGCAATCCCGATCGCCGCCACAAAGAGGGACACTGCGCCGATGCCGCCCAGGACGGCCTGCACCATATTGGACTGCTCCTGCGACTGCTGCAGCCACTCCATCTGGCTGTTCGCTTCAAAGCCCATGTTGTTGATCGCCGTCTGCACCTCCATGACATTGTTCATGTCATCCACATTCACGGTCGCGTTCTCGTACACAAAATAGCTGTACGGCTTGCCCTTTTTCGTCGTGGGCTGTCCCGGGATCGGCCGTTTCTTATAAACCTGCTTTAGCTGCGTCTTCAGCTTCTCCAGATCCACATACACGCCGTAGCTGTACTGGCTCCAGTCATTTTCCCCGCCGCTTACCATCCCGGCTGTCTTAAGCATATATTTTTTCGGCGGATTTTTCGCCTGTCCCTCCTCGCCGGAGGAATAGCGGTACTGGTAATACCCTTCCGTGTCAAAAATCGTAAACATCGGCCGCCCCATAAACTGCACGTCGATCGATGCGCCCTCGTCCCAGAAGCCCTTGCCTGTCTTTGAATTCCTGAAATACTGCGGCGCGCGGTTTCCGACGATCATCTCCATCTCCGGGCTGTTCGGATCCGGAAGCGTCCCTTCCCCGATATCAATATTTTTCATCGCCTCATAGGGGATGCCGAACATGGAAATATCCCCCTCATAGACTCCCTGACGCATGATCACCTCGCACCGAAGCTGCGGATAGGCGCTCGTCACATGGGGGATAGCCTCAAACAGCTTCATCGTCTCGTCTGTCATGAAGCTGTCCTCCGGATTTGTCTTGTCATTATCCCCGCCCCGGTCGTAATTGTAGATCTCAATCGCCGTCAGGCTCCCGTAGGAGGCGTACTGATCCATAATGTTCTGTTTGAGGCCGATCCCCAGTGAGATCATCACCACAATGGACGCTGTGCCGATGATCACGCCCAGAACCGTCAGAAAGGTGCGCAGCTTCCTGCGCAGCAGGTTATTTGCGCTCATTTGAAGCAGATCAAGAAATCTCATCGTCCAGCTCCTCTTCCTCCAGCTCCTTTTCCTTTTTCTTTTTCCGTTTCACCACAATGAACGACCCCGCGCCGATAGCCAGCACGGCGGCGATCGGGAAAACGATTTTCCCATATTTGGAAAGGAAGGAACCTTGCCCCTCCATTTCACCGCCCTCCATGCCGTCCATACCTTCCATCATGCCGGCCTCCATGCCCTCATACGGATCAACGGCCTCGCTGACAAACAGCATCAGCTCCTTTTCAACCTCGGTCACCGCCCCGTTCTCGTCCTCATAGGAAATGATGATTTTCACCCTTCCGTCGTCCATGGTCGGGGCAACGGCTGTCACCATGGTATCCACATTTCCGGTCTCGCCGGGCTTAATATTGCCCACATATGTGTCCGAGGTCTGGATGGAATCCGCCTCGAAACGGACCATCACATTATAAAGGAGGACCTTTCCCGTATTGTTGATCCCAAACATCACGTTTGTCTCGGAACCAACCTCCAGATTGTCCGGCATGACCTCAATCGTACTGGTGTTCAGTCTCGGTTCCTGCTTTACCTGCAGGGAAATCTTGACCTCCTCCTTGGCATTCTTAAATTCCGGGCTGTCGTACTGCTCCTGGATCGTCATCCGGTACGACTTCTGCTCCGCCGTCGGCGCCGGCTTGAACAGCATGGAAAGCTCTGTCACCTCGCCCGGGGAAAGGCTGTTGACCACCATGGAGGTGGAACCCGTGTCGGAGGTAAAGATCGGGCTGCTCTCCACCTCCTCGGAGACAAAGGTAAACATGATATTGCTGGCGCTCACATTTGACGACGCGTTCTTCATCCGCACCTTTAACACAAAAGGCGCGCCCGCGTAAATCTCCTGCGGCTCGGTCGAAAAGCTGTCCACAATGATCCTCGCCTTGGTCCGGTCCTGCTCCCCCGCGTCCGCGGCCAGCTCGTCGTCGTCCTCGCCCTTTACGTGGACATAAAACACCAGATCCACCGGCTCTGAAAAGTTGCCGCCCTCCTCCTCGCGGTAGGTGACAAAATAGTGGATCGGGAAAAAGCCCGACTTTACATCCGTGCGCACGCCCATGCTGTACGGAACCTCCACCATCTGGCCCGGCTCCATATCGCCCATCTTGCGGTTATAATTGCCCTCGTTGATATCAAAGGGGAATTTCGTCACATCCGCGTCAAGCTGCATGTCCACGCGCACATCATACACCTTGCGCGTCCCGGTATTCGTCAGGTTGACATTAAAATTCATCACCTGGCCGTACGCCGCGTAGGGCGTAAACTGCCCGTCCCCGATGGAAAAATCGTAATCCGTATTGTTTCCGTCGTCCTCCTCGGTCGAAGAGCCGTCGTAGGCGGAAACCCAGATGTTGACGCCGACCTCCTGGCCGTCTATGATAAAAAACGCCTGATAATATCCCGCCGGCAGATCCCGTCTCAGCTTATAGGACATGGTGATCGTTTTGGACGCCCCCGGCTTCACGTTAATCTTTTTTGCGTCAAACGTAGACGAATCCGCCTCAAACGGAAAAGAATTGTGATACCGGCGCAGCTCGTCCCCGCTTTCGTCGTCGTCATCGTCCCCGCTGCTGCCGAATTCCCGCTCCATGATCCGTTCATACTCATACGCATTCGCCAGGCGGATCTCCTCCAGTATATTGTCGCCCTTGGTTCCCGTATTATGTATGGTCATCTTAATGGAAATCTTATTGCCCGCCTTGCCTCTGGGTACCTTGCTGACAGTAATCAGATCCCCGTTAAAGCCGCTCATATCCAGCATCTCCGCCGCCGCCGGCATGACCGCCGCCGCCAGAAGCGCAATTATCAGGAGCAAAACCGCCGGCAGCCTCTTCCATGTCTTCATCTTACTTCCTCCCTGTCTGTCGATTCTACCGGGCTGCCGCCCGCCTCATTTCCCGCCGGATCGGCGCATTCCTCATCCTTTCCCGGATCCGCGCATTCTTCTGCATCTCTCCCCGCCCTGCGGCGGTTATCCTCAATCTTTACGATCTTTCCGTCAATGATGTGGAAAATCCGGTCCGCGTACGTGGCCAGATGGTTGTCATGCGTAACCATCACCAGCGTCTGGCTGTGCTCCCGCACAATCTTCTGCATCAGCCGCAGCACATCCATGGTCGTATGCGAATCCAGGTTCCCCGTCGGCTCGTCCGCGAAAATAATCTGCGGATGCACGGCCAGGGCCCTGGCAATGCCCACCCGCTGCTGCTGGCCTCCGGACATCTGGTTCGGCATATGCCGTGCAATCTTTTCAAGCCCCACCAAAGCCAGGTATTTCCTGGCCTTTGCAAGCCTCTTTTTCTTCGGAATGCCCTGGAAGGACAGCGGGAGCGCGACATTCTCCACCGCGTTCATGGTCCCTAACAGATTATAAGACTGGAAAATAAATCCGACCCTTTTGCGCCGGAACGACACGAGCTGGTTCTCAGTCAGCTTCTCAATATGCTGGCCCGCGATCACGATCTCGCCCTTGGTGGGCTTCTCAAGCCCTGCCAGCATATTTAAGAGCGTCGATTTCCCGGAACCCGAGGTGCCGACAATGGCGCAGAATTCCCCCTTGTACATGGTAAAATCCACTCCGTTTAAGGCATATACCTTCGTCTCGCCGACACGGTATATCTTATATAAATTCTTTACCTCAATCACAGGAAGCCGCCCTGTATTCTCCGCTTTCCCACATACCTCCACGACTGGTTCCAAATCCGTCCCTCCTGCCTGCACACCGCGAACTGTTACTTTATTATACATAAATGGGCCGCGCACTCCCACCTTATTTTTCTTAAAGTTCCTTAATGTTTTCTTACAGGGCTGACCGGGAAACAATGACAGGCGCGATGCCTGGATGAAAAGTAAGCCTGTTTTTCATAAAATCCATGCGATGCTGCCGGTCATTTTATAAAATCTAACATCTCCCTGATGCGATGCCTGTATGTATGCGCGGCAGCCACTTTATCATGCCCGTTTTTGGCAATCTCCTTTCTCTCATCTTCGTGTATTAAATAATAATCGATTTTCCTAAGCAAATCGCTCTTATCTTCATAGTAGACAAAATCCTCACCCGGAACAAAAAAATCAAGAAAATCCGCCTGATAATTACTTAGTAAAAAACCGCCGCTTCCCATAATTTCAAACGCGCGCAGAGGGATCCCGCTATGAATGCTGCGGAGTGTAATATTCAGATTAATTTTACTCTGCTTTATCACCCGAGGAAACTCATCATAGCTGTAAACCTCGCCGTGATTATACAAATTAGGCATACTGAACTCTTTATAATGTGTAAACAGATCCACCCTGTGCTTCCCGGCAATGTCCGCTAATAAATCAAGACGTTCTATGGCCGTAATCCTCCGGTTAATAATACCCTGCGCATAGAGAAATTCTCTGGTTTCCATGCCGAAAGGCTGTAATGGGAACGCCTCACACAAATCGTTTATGACAGGCCCGAGAAGCTCCTCAATGAAATTATACCCCTGTATCTTTAACTGGGCCGCTATCAGGCCATCCAGATAGCCATTCGCATAATCCGGCAGATTTACCGCCATCTGATCATAATAGTTTCCCCTCTCTCTCTACATAAAGAGAACCAACAAACGAAATATCATAAAGAGTCGGCAATGATTCGGTCCGGCTCATACGATCCAGGCGCTCTGTATTTGCAGCCAGCGGCATATAGCGTACCGTGGAAATGCCTGCATCACGGAACTGAGCGTATAAACTTTTATCAAACACATAAATCACATTGCATGGATTATTCACTGTATATGAATACAGCATAATATCCGGGTTATCATAAGTCCATGATATATATCTTATTTTTTCTTTATCGCATATTTCCGAGATGAATCCATCATATCCAAAGGAAAATACCACATCCGGCGCGTCCCTGTGCAATGCAGATGATATAAATTGCCGCCGCTCTGTCTCATTATGGCTTTCGTGCCCCCCCAATATAATTGAATGGATAGCTGGCCACATCATGGCCCTCTTTTGAAAATGCCTCTAACAGATCTTTTCTTCCGTAGGCGGCATCCTTAACAAATAGTAAAATCTTCATATCGGTTTCCTTTCTGTCCCTTTGCTGTAAACCCGGTACATCCGTCTCCTGTCCTGTATATTGTATACACTGGTTAATCACCTGCCCATACGGTCGGCGCGGTATGTACACAGATCTGGCTTTGCGCTGTGAATGATTGCTTTCATTATACATGCAAGTTTATTTTTTCACAACTATATGTTATAATATAGTCAATATCTGCCTGATATCGGTTACTGTGAACCGTAACTGATGTATATCATACGATTTAGGAGGAAACATGAGAGTATTTATCTTAGCGCCTGCCAATGTTGCAACCGGCGGCCCGGAATTGCTGCATCAGTTTGCCAGATGCCTGACCAAGCGCGGAATCGAAACTTATATGGTTTATCCAGACGCAGATGGCATTAACTGCCCTGTGCCGGAAGTCTACTGGAAGTATGACAACCGGTATGTATCCCAGTATATTGATAGCGGCGACTCTGTACTGGTATTGCCCGAAACACAGATCCATCATATTGATTTATGCCAAAAAGGCACAGCGATGGTATGGTGGCTCTCTGTCAATAATTATTTCCGTTCATACAAGTCCCTGGTTACAGAAAGCAGCCCGGATGTATTCCGTCTGAAGCTCCGGAAAAATGTTGTCCATTTTGCACAGTCTCACTATGCAAAAATGTTCGTAACACAACATTTTGGAATTACCCCCCCCAGACTGTCCGAAAACCCTGATCTTCATCCATTTGAAGTCATTTTGGACACTAAAAAATCAGGTTCATCGGACT
>NZ_CALPCY010000033.1:0-54828 GCF_943193115.1 Otoolea muris | reverse complement strand
TTGTAAATCATCCGTTTTTGTCCGGATGTATCTACCCTTTTTTCATTCTATAACTGTCCGAGTTTTCGGACAGTCTCGCCCATATGCAGCGCGAAGATAAAGATCGGATCCAGGATCATATTGGCAGCCGCCCCCAGAAATACGGTCATCATGCCAATCCGCCCAAAGCCCTGGGAATTAATAAACGAATTCATCCCCAGCCCGACCATCACAAACACGCTGCCCAGAAGATAGATGGTAATATACGCATCCGCAAACGGATACGTCGCGTCGCTCGCGCCGAACAGATACAGCATCGGCCTGCGAAACGCCAGGCCAAAGGCTGTAATAAAGACGCCGGAACCCAAAAGCAGCGCAAACGAATTCCCCATAATCGCCTCTGCCTCCCCGACATTTCCCCGCCCCCGCTCAATCGAGCACAGCGGGGCGCCTCCCATGCCGAACAGGTTGGCAAAGGCGATCACCATAGTGATGATCGGAAGAGACAGGCCGATCCCGGTCAGGGAAAGCGTGGAATGCTCCGGTATCTTTCCGATGTAGATCCGGTCAACGATATTGTAAAGCACATTGATAAGCTGCGCAAACGTCATTGGAACAGCCAGATCCAAAATATTTTTAACAACGCTTCCTTTTGAAAAATCATTCTTGTCTGCCATGATCCCACGCGGGCTCCTGTAAACAGGCGCACTCCTTTCTCTTTTGATGAACAGGCGATTTTTTAGACGCACCTGAGTAAATTATAGGCTATACGGATTTGGAATTCAATACCTTTTGCTGGCGCTGTTTGTCGTGAGAAGGCCGCCCTCTTCGCCCCATATTGCTTGCGCTGCCGCCCAAAAGCTGGTATGATATCCAAAAACGGAGTATGTACAGGCAGAGGAAAGGGCGTCCCGGGCAGCGGTTTTACGAAGCTTTGTCCGCAGCAGCCAGCCAGGGCCCGCTGCGGGAGGCGGCTGTTTACGGCATGTGCATACGGAAGGGAGTCCCACAATGGATGAAAAGCAGACACAAGCGGCAAATGAAGCCCTGAGCAGCGAGGAATTCTGGAACCGCCTGGTTTCCTGCCAGGAGCAGACATTTTATACGGAGAAAAAACTGCCCTTTACCTATCAGATCCGGGGCGGTGAAATGTTTGTGGACCGGCGTTCCAAATCGATCACCAAGGCTACGATTCTAAAAGCCTATGCGCGCGTTCTCGAGGATCACGAGCGCGTCATCTGCGGGCCGAAAAAGCTCAACTGTTTCGGCGCGCCCTATGTGTGGGCCATTTTCCGGGAGCTCGGAGTGGTGACGCCCCGGCCCGCGAAGGCAAAAAAAGCAGAAATGCCCTAGAGCGTGTTTGAAAAATCATTCCCGCCATCTGCACGCCCCACTTTGCGGCATATTTGGGCCAAATTCACTTAACGCAGCCCACTGCGCCGCGTTCATTTGGCCCAAATCTCCCACAAAGCGGAACGCACATCTGGCAGAAAGCATTTTTCAAACACGCTCTAGGATTCATCCCGTACATAAAAAGCAATGCCGTAACCTCCCGGCGCGCCCGGACCGTTACGGCATATGCTTCCAGATTGTGTTTGAAACATCACTCCCGCCATCCGCGCCTTTCACAAACGGCGGCGCGCATCGGACGGAAAGCATCTTTCAACCGCGCTCTTAATGGAAGAGCGCGGTTAAATTCTCCACCTCGGCGCGGGCCGCCTCCCTGGTGAGGGAGCTGAAATCGTACAGGCAGTATCCGCTTACCTGCCCGGTGCTCCGCCCGGTAAGAACCTGACGCCGCATGATGTCCTGGTAACGCAGCCATTCCGGCGTCTCATTCCCGTCCGCCGCGTCGGTTCCGGTTTTATAAAGGGGCAGGCCGACATAGAGCGTCACATCCCCCTTTTTCTTAAGCGTAATCCAGTCATTTAAGCAGGTATCGAACGCATAGGCCGCCGGCTGGCCGTTTACTTTGGCCTCAAACCCCCAGTAGATCTGCGGCATCACATAATCCACATACCCCGGCTGGGACATCCATGTATCAATGTCCACGAACAGCCGGTTCTCAAGGCGCAGATGCTTTAAATAGCCCTCTGGGCTGACTCCGAACACGGCCTGGGGCCGGTACTGCTTTACGGTCTGATACACGCCCCGCACAAGCTGGTTAATATTATTCTTCCGCCAGGCTGCGATGCTCTCCCGTGAGCCGGACGAGAGATATTCCGGCTTATCAAACCACAGCGCCTCATTCGCGTCGTCGATATTGGGGTAAAAATAATCGTCAAAATGGACTCCGTCCACTTCATAGCGCTCGACCACTTCCCGCACGCCGTCAATGATGCGCTGGCGGACCTCAGGGACAGCCGGATTGTAGTAGAGCTCGCCCTCATGGGTCAGAACCCAGCGGTCATTGGACGCGTCCTGATCGCCGGCCCAGGCGATCGCCGGATTCGAGGCGCAGAGATCGCTGTAGCGGTTTAAATAGCCCGTGATGCGGAACGGGTTGATCCAGGCGTGGACCTGCAGGCCCCTGGCATGGGCGGATGAAAGGACATACGCAAAGGGATCATAGCCGGGGTCCACGCCCTGTTTTCCGGACGCGAACTTAGACCACGGGAAATAAGCGGACGGATACATGGCGTCCCCGTCGGGCCGGATCTGGACAAAAACGGCGTTGATGCCTTTGGACACGCAGAGATCCATGGAAGCGTCCACTGCTTTACGAAAGGACGCCGGATCCTTAGGCCAGCGGTTCCAGTCCAGATAGGAAATCCACACGCCGCGCAGCTCCCCCTGCGCGGCCGGGACAGTTGAAGCCGCCTTCACGAAAACTTCGTCGCCGCCGGAGACGGCATCCCCGTCTGACTGCGCCTGCGCAGAGAGGGAAATGTCCTCTGCCGGACCTGCAAGCGCGCGGGAGGACGCCATAGCTGAAACGCTCAGTCCCAGGCCAAGAAACAGGGCCAGGGCAGCGGGAAACGCGCGCTTTTTCGTTTTTTTATGATTTTGCATGATGATTCGTGTTCCTTTCCTTTTATCGTTCGCAGTATGAACAGATGTTTGCGGGAAACAGATACCGGGAAATGTTTCCTGTCCCAATGTATTTTACCAGAAATGGAAGACGGAATCTTTACTTTTTTCTGTCGGTTTACGTTATCTTTGTACAGACCTCGCTAAGCGCCGGCGGGGAAATTTGAGATAAAAAATCATTGACAACCGTCTGCTATTGTGCTACCATAGCAAGGAAATCCCCAATATCAGGGGCAGTACCGGTTTCGACAGGGATCATGAAGCTGGTGAAGCTATCCGCATGCGATGCGTCAAATGGCAAAATTAAAATTAAACGCTAACGATAGAGAATTAGCATTTGCTGCTTAATTAAAGCAGTTGTCAGCCTTAGGGCACTCACACCTTAAGAATCTGGCATCGACTATGTGAGAAACGACGGCAGGGGGGTTCCGGACTGCCGGTCGTATCAGGAACTACTGAAACCCTGAGGATGTCTGCTTCCGCAGGGCAGAGGGAATGAAAAAGAACAGACTATGATAGTAGAAGAACAGGGAATTGGTTTTTGGACACGGGTTCGACTCCCGTCTGCTCCATTTCTGAAAAATCCATCCGCTATTGATTTTAAAACCAATAGCGGATGGATTTTTTCAATGACTTACAATGCGCTGCCCTCCGGCCGAATCTTCAAAAATTAAACATCCCGCTTAAATCCCTTAACATCCTTTTTGTGGATACCGCTGACAGAATCCGCAAGTCCTTTTTGGATACAGATCTCACCTTGCTGACTGATATTGAAAATCTTATCAAAGCATCCTGCCAGCAGGCGTTCTCCCACATTTCCGCCTATTCCATCTGCATAATTATCCCTCCTGTTTCCCTCTAAACCGGAAAATCGCCCTATCAGCGTTTCTATTGTCTCCGTAACATTCCGGATCAGGACTTCAAAATCAATCCATCCCTTCACCTCCGCATGATACGCCATAAAATAGCGGACAAAATTATTTCCCAGCACCAATATATTCTTCGTTGGCATCCCGATACACATCGCCCGTCCCTCCCCTCTCTCTATCCGTTTGTATCAATCCCCGCCTTACGCGCCTGAACCGCCTGCAGGCTTCTCGGAATATTATACAATCTCCCATCCTTCCTGAAATGGGCCCCGGTCTGTTTAAAACGGAACGGGACATGGTGCTCCCTGCACTGTTTCGCCGAATCCAGTATCCAGCCATAATCGCAGATTCTCGCATCCGGCCCGGATTCCCCGCCGCAGATGACGCCCCCGATCTTTCCTGTCGCGAGATAGCGCCGGATATCCACGCCCTCCAGCATGGGCTCATGGATCACCTCCCTGTGCCTGATTGGGAGACCCAGCATCACCGGCAGGCGTTCATCCGCCTCTTTCTGGTTCTCGCAGGTCGAACAAACCGTCACATTCTCATACCCGTCTCCCCAGTCGTCCGGCAGGCTCACCTCAAAACGCCCAATCCGCTTGGTGATAATATAAAACCTCAGATCCGGCCGGATGCGGATAAATTCCCATGCTTCTCTCCTCCACTCATCCGCTTCCTCAATAAAAAAATCGGACGTCATGCATGTATACACATACCCTGTCTCCTGCAGCTTATAGGAACCGTCCCGCCTTTTCTGAACCGGCAGCCGGAATGAAGCCGTCTTTGTCACGACCGAACTGTCCTTCCCAAATTCCGCGTCCCTGCGGTACATATAACAATTCGCGCATCCCGCGCTGATTTTACGGCAGCCATGCCATGGATTCCATATATCCATCCGCTCGCCCCCATCCGCGATTACCCTCTCCTGCTTTTACACCACTCCCGGCAGCGCTATATTACCACTTGCCAGAGCGCGCCGCTTTTACGCAAATGATCATATCACAAAAACCGTTCATTATGAAGATCTATTTAAAAATGGCGGCATTCACGGCCTGTCGGTAACGTAGCCGCCCGGGGGCCTCTATATCCATAAGGAACCCGTAGAAAACCGCCGGTACTTAGCGAGGTCTTTTCGAGCTTAGTACCGCTGCGCTTTTCTCCGAGCGAAAGCGGGGTTCCGTTGGATATAGAGGCCCCCGGGCGGCGGCCCCTCTCACAATACCCCCCGGTCCGCAATCTCCCCGCTTCGCTCAATTCCATAGCCATACATGTAAACCATACCTTCTAACTACCGCCATTTCTCCCCACCCTCTCGCAAGCAAACCGTATAAACGCATCCATCACCCCCGAAACATACCTCTCCTTTGGCACAATAATCGCGATTTCCCACGGAAACTCCGGCTCTGTCAGCCGGATGCGCCGTATGTCGTCGGAATGGAACCGCACCGCGATCGGCAGCGGCAGAATGCTGATCCCCTGATTCAGCGCCACCATTTCCGCAAGAAAATCCCACTGGGAGCTCTGGCATGTAATCCGCGGCTCAAAGCCCGCGTTGCGGCAGCTCGAAAGGATGCGGTCATGCAGCATATACGTATGGTCAAGGATCATAAAATCCTCATCAATCAGTTCGATAAACCGCACCGTCTTTCTCTCTGCCAGCCGGTGCGACTTATGGACGAGCAGGACATTAAAGGACGAGGCAAAGGGCGCCACATGGTAACCCGGATAAGAAAACGGAAAAATGATCACCCCTAAATCCACAGAACCGTTGTCCACCCTCTCCTTCACCGTATTCGCGCCGGCCTCCACGACGCGGATATTGATATTGGGATTCTGTTTCTGAAATTCATAGATAATCGACGGGAAATATGCGGTCAGGATGACCGGAGGGATGCCGATGCGCAGCTCCCCCTGATTGCCCCTGATACAGTTGTAAATCTGTTCCTCCTGCTTTCCGATCATATCCAGAAGGTATTTCCCCTTTTCAACCAGCAGGACGCCGTGCTCTGTCAGCTTAAATTCATTAGAGGAGCGGTCGATCAGGCTGGTTTCAAGCTCCTTTTCCAGGGCTATTACGGACTTGCTTAAGGTGGACTGGCACAAAAACAGCTCGTTTGAAGCTTTCGTAAAATTTCCATGCTCCGCAACCTTGATAAAATACGACAGATATTTCAAATTCATAAACGCGCCTCCTTGTGTGTGATGCCGCTGTCCGTACATGGTATGCGGCCATTTGCGTATTTCCGGAACCGTTGCCATGATCATTATACCCCGCTTCCCGCCCCGCCTGCAGGCCGTCCCTTATACAAGCCCTGATGTACGTTTCTTATTCTGCTATTTTAATACATTCCGCGGCGAAATGCTTATGGTTCTTTTTCATGAAATGATGAATTTTATCCATTATACAAACAAAGGCCCCTGTGATATATTACAAAAAAGGGGCGGGACAATCGATAATTCTGAGTATATTTCACAAAAATGTTCCGTATCCCGACGCGTGGCCATGCGTGAATTGCAGCAGCTCAGACAACCGCACAAAAAGGAGGCGCTATGGAAAAAAGACTGGAAACCGGACAGGTATGCACCTTTCAGAAAAAGGTATCCGACGAGGATGTGAGAAAATTTGCAGAAGTAACAGGGGATAAAAATCCTTTGCATCTGGACGACGAGTTTGCCCGGACCACCATGTTTAAAGAGCGGATCGCGCATGGTATGATCGGGGCCGGCATCATATCCGGCGGGCTGGCGATGCATATGCCGGGGCTTGGCACAACGTATCTGGAGCAGGATCTGAAATTCATGCGGCCGGTCCGGATCGGCGATGTCCTGACCGTAGAGCTTAAGGTCCTGGAAATCCTGCCAAAGACGAAATTTGATATCGCAAAAATACGCACAACCTGCACGAATGAGCGGGGAGAGGTCGTTATCAGCGGGACGGCAACCGTGATTCCGCCCGAAACGGCATCGTGAACACAGGAAGGGAGAACGCACATGGCAAAAATCATTAACAGCGCGGAGGCCGCGCAGCTCATTCAGGACGGGGACGTAGTTGGTATCAACGGGTTTGCATTCGGTTTCGGTTTTCCGGAATCGCTGGCAAAGGCCCTTGGCGGGCGCTATCGCAGGGAAGGCAGCCCCAGGGGGCTGACCCTGATGTTTGCATCCGGCTGCGGCGACAGCGGGGCCAGCGATTTCGGCCTGGATCATTTTGCCCAGGACGGGATGGTGGACAAAATCATCGCCGGCCACGTCGGTCTGGCCAAAAAGCTGAGCGGACTGATCAGTGAAAACAGGATCGCAGCCTGGAATTTCCCCCAGGGCGTCATTGCCCATCTGTTCCGGGAAATGGCGGGCGGCAAGGAAGGCATTGTCACGCATGTGGGCCTGGGAACCTTTGCGGATCCGCGGGTGGAAGGCGGCCGGATGAACGCTCTCGCAAAAGAAAACCTGGTTGAACTCATTGAAATCGGGGGCAGGGAACGCCTGTATTACAAAGCGCCTCCCCTTACCGTGGCGCTCATCCGCGGGACGACGGCCGATGAATCGGGCAATCTCACCGTGGATCAGGAGGGCGTGCTCTTAGAAACCCTGCACCTGGCGGCAGCGGCCAAAAGCGCCGGGGGCATTGTGATTGCGCAGGCGGCTCATATCTCCAGAAAGGGCGCGCTGGACCCGAGAAAGGTTGCCGTGCCCGGTATCCTCGTCGATTATATCGTGCCGGCTCCGCAGGAAGATCACCGGATGAATGTAGGGACAATCTGCGACCCGTCGTTCACCGGTGAAGTGAAGATTCCGTCTGACCGGGTCGCTCCCATGCCGCTGGATGTGAGAAAGGTGATTGCAAAACGCTGCGCCATGGAGCTCCGTCTGGGAATGACGGTCAACCTTGGCATCGGCGTGCCGGAGGGGATCGCTTCCGCTGCGCTTGAGGAAGGCATACACGACTGGATGACCATGACCGTCGAGGCCGGCGCGGTCGGCGGAATCCCGGCCTCCGGATACGGTTTGGGGGCGGCCGCCAATGTGGAAGCTCTTGTCGGCCAGCCGAACCTGTTTGACATCTACGACGGCGGCGGCCTTGACATCGCCTTTCTCGGACTCGCCCAGGCCGACGCGGCGGGGAACATCAATGTCAGCAAATTTAAGGGCCGCATGGTCGGCTGCGGCGGATTTGTAAACATTTCCCAGAACACAAAAAAGGTCGTGTTCTGCGGCGCGTTTACCGCCGGGCGCAGCCATATCGCCGTTGATGCCATGGGCGTACATATCATTGAGGACGGGCCGCACATCAAATTTATCGACTGTGTGGAACAGATCACCTTCAGCGGGCGCTACGCCAAGCTGAGAGGCCAGGAGGTTCTCTACGTGACGGAGCGCGCCGTTTTCCGGCTGGCCTCCGGGGGCCTGGAGCTGATTGAAATCGCTCCCCTGGTTGATCTGGAAACAGATATCCTTGGAAAAATGGCCTTCTGCCCCCTGATCTCCCGTGATCTGAAGCTTATGGACGCCCGTATATTTAAAGATCAGCCTATGGGGCTTGCGCACTCCATAGACGGAAAGGAGGCCGGCGTATGATAAGTATCTTACTTGGCCTGGCTGTTTTAGTATTCCTGGCCTATAAAGGCTACAACATCATCTGGGTTGCCCCGGCGTCGGCCATGATCGTCGCGCTCCTTGGGGGCCTTGAACTCTTCCCGGCCTACACGGAGCTGTATATGGACGGATTGGCAGGCTTTGCCAAATCGTGGTTCCCGGTCTTCCTCTTTGGGGCCGTCTTCGGGAAAATGATGGAGGCAACCGGGCTCGCCAGCTCAGTCGCCCGGTTCCTCTCCGGCCTTATCGGCAGCAGGCGCGCCATCCTGGCCGTTGTCATCGCCTGCGCGGTCCTGACATACGGGGGCGTCAGCCTGTTTGTCGTGGTCTTTGCCATCTACCCCCTGGCGCTTGAGCTATACCGGGAGGCGGACATCCCCAGAAGGCTGATCCCCGGCGCGATCGCGCTCGGATCCTTTACCTTCACCATGACCGCCCTGCCCGGCTCGCCGCAGCTCAATAACCTGATCGCGGCCCGCTACCTCGGCACAACAGCCATGGCGGCCCCGGTCCTTGGCCTCACCGCCGCCCTCATCATGTTCGCAGGAGGCTACGCCTGGCTGGCGCGCCGCGAAAAGATCCTGCGCGCCGCCGGGGAGCGGTATGAAGGCGCAGGCGATGAAACGGCGCAGGAGACGGCAGAGCTTCCTCACTGGATCTTTGGCATCATCCCGCTCGCGGCCGTTGTAGCGACCTTAAATATCCTTCAGTGGCCGGCCATAGCGGCCATCGGCACAGGGATCGCCCTCATCGCTGTTTTCAATATCAGGCGGTGGAAGACCTTTATTCCCGCCATCAATGAGGGCGCGTCAGGCTCTGTCATGGCGATCATGAACACTTCCGCCGCCGTTGGCTTTGGAAGCGTGGTAAAGGCAGTTCCGGGGTTTGCCGCCCTGACCTCCGCATTGCTCGGGATGGGCGGCAGCCCTCTCGTGTCAGAGGCTGTGGCCATCACCACTCTCGCAGGCGCGACCGGATCCTCGTCCGGAGGCATGACGATCGCCCTGGAGGCCCTGGCTTCCAAATATCTGGAGATCGCCCAGGCCATGCACATCAGCCCCGAGGCATTCCACCGCGTCGCAACCGTGGCCTCCGGCGGGCTCGATTCCCTGCCGCACTGCGGCGCAGTGATCACGCTGCTCGCGGTATGCGGGCTGACGCATAAGGATTCCTATGCGGATATCGGGATCGTCACCTGCGTGATACCGATCCTGGCGGTGGCAGTGATAGTTGTGATGGGAAGTTTGGGGATTGTCTGAGGGGAAAGAATAGAGAAAAGAGCCTCTTTTTTCAAAGGAGGCTCTTTGCTTATCAGTCATGCGCCGGCTGGAGCGAAGCGGCATCTTTTGCCCATCCCCCGCCAAAACCGCCCGTCAGAGCGTATCCGCCCTCTCCTGGATCGTTTTGCGGAAATTGATGACATCGTGCTGATAATCTGTTGACATATATTCCGATGTGATCATAAAATCTGCCGTCGCCTTGTTAACCGCCATGGGAATATCATACACCTGCGCGATCCGCATCAGCGCCTTCACATCCGGGTCATGCGGCTGCGCCGTCAGCGGGTCGGAAAAGAAGACAACAAAATCAATTACACCCTCAACAATCTTGGCGCCAATCTGCTGATCCCCGCCCAGAGGGCCGCTGTTATAGCCTTTCACCGTAAGCCCTGTCTGATCCGTGATCATCCGCGCCGTCGTCCCTGTTCCGTATAAATTGTGATGCTTTAAGATGGCGTAGTGCTCCCTGCACCACTCTATCAGCTTTGGTTTCTCATTATCATGCGCAATCAGCGCAATATCTTTTTTCGGTCCGATGGTAAATGTTATGTAATCCTTTGCCATAGCTGTCATCTCCTTTCTCTATGGCTGTCTGCGCGGCGTACGGCGGTAAGGAACTGTCTCGAAATAACTTCCCATATTCCTTGTCTTTTTCTCCGATAGCGCTGCTCAAAAATCAGTTACATAGCCCGCTATGCGCTTGATTTTTGAGCAGCACTCTCGAAGAAAAATCCTGCGGACTAATGGGAAGTTATTTCGAGACAGCTCCTAAGAAAAAGCCGTACGCCGCGTTTCACAAGTTATACCACAGAACCGGGCCGGAACACAAGTTAAATATTAATAAACAATTTCTGACGATTTTCTAACGTTACGGTTCACACCCCTGCCGGGCTGTGCCCGGTAACCTTCTAAACGCCGCGCCCTGCGTCTCATACAGACGATCCTACAGGAACACATATTTCAGCACAAACAGCGCCGCCAGCACATACATCAGCGGGGCGACCCGCCGTCCCTTTCCCGCCGCCAGGTTCAGCAGCACATAGGAGATGATCCCGAGTGAGATCCCCTCGGAAATACTGTAAAACAGCGGCATGGCGATGATCGCCAGATAGGCCGGGATCGCCTCCGTCAGATGTTCCTCATCGAAACGGATCTCCGTCACGGTCCCCACCATCAGAAATCCCACCATAATCAGCGCAGGCGCGGTGGCAAAGGACGGGATTGCGGTAAATACCGACGCAAACAGCGTCGAGGCCAAAAACAGCGCGCCCGTCACCAGAGCCGTCAGGCCGGTGCGCCCGCCAACCGCCACCCCGGAGGCGGATTCCACAAACGTGGTCGTCGTCGAAGTGCCGAGCACCGCCCCGGCAGAAGTCGCGATCGCGTCCGACAAAAGGGCCGGGCGGATGCGGGGAAGGCGGCCCTCTCCGTCCAGCATGTCCGCCTTGGTCGCCACGCCGATCAGCGTCCCCAGCGTGTCAAAAATATCCACAAACAGGAACGAGAATACGATGACAATAAAATTCAGAAGGCCCACCGCGCCCATATCCACCTTGAAGCACTGGCCAAACGTCAGGCCCAGCTTCGTAAAATCCGTGATCGAAAGCGACGGGAACAGCGTATAAAAGCCGGCCTCCGGATCCGGCGTATAGATCCCCGCCGCCTGGCACGCCATACCAAGCGCCCAGGTAATAACAATCCCAAACAGGATTGCGCCCTTTACCTTATGAATATACAGCGCGGCGATGACAAACAGCCCGATCAGGGCCAGCAGGGCGCAGATACCGGAGGTGCGGAAATTCTCTGTAAAGCTGGTGATTGTGACCAGAGTGGCCGAATCTACGCACAGCCCCGCATTCTGCAGGCCGATAAACGCGATAAACAGCCCGATACCGACCGAAACGCCCTTTTTCAGCGTCAGCGGAATGGCATTAAAAATGGCCTCGCGGACATTGGTCAGGGAGAGGACAATAAACACCGCGCCCTCGACAAATACCGCCAGCAGCGCAACCTGCCAGCTCACGCCATAGCCAAGGACAACCGTATACGCCAGATAGGCGTTCAGCCCCATACCCGCCGACAGCGCAAACGGCAGGTTCGCCAGAAACGCCATACAGGCCGTGCCGATAAAGGAGGCCAGCGCCGTGGCCAGAAGCACAGCCGTAGGATCCATGCCCGCCGCGCTTAAAATACTGGGATTTACAGCCAGAATATACGCCATGGTCATAAAAGTCGTGATCCCGGCCATAACCTCTGTCCGCACCGTCGTGTTATTGTCTGTCAGCCTGAATACCTTTTCAAACATCGTTCTATCCCCTTTTCGTGTGATGAATTCGGTTGTAAAAATGTGCAGCAGTTCAAAGCTTAAACTGTTACAAAACTCTTCCTGTTCACAATAACATGAACTTAAAAAATTCGTAAGAAACCTGCCCGCTATATCCGCCTGATTTGTCTATGGACAGAACCATCTGCCTGTGATAGAATGGAAGAAAAAGGAGGCGATTATCATGCGTCACAAAAAAAATCTGCCGGCTGTTGCCCTGCTTACGCTGTGCATCACATGTTTCGTAGCCACTCCGGTCTACGCGCACGGCCATCACAGACAGGCTGCCCCGGTAAATACGTCCTACCAGGTTTGTCCTTACGACGACTGCGCAGAGACGGGCCGCCACACCCATGAAGGAACATACTATTGTGGCTATCACCATGAGAGCGGTTACTGTGACGGGCTCTGCGGATATGCGGGCCAGTCCCACGGCGGCCATCACGGCTGCTGCCGGTAAAATCCCGCAAGGCTTGGGCCTGCCGGGAAGGACGCCGTGTCCGGGATTTCATGAGCCCGGACACGGCGTTCTGCATGCGGCAGTTCCCGGAGCCTTTTTCAAACACGCCCTAAATCTCGATCAACTGATAGGCTCTGGTTCCAATCCCCAGCTTTTCCGCGTGCTCTAATGCCACCATCCAGTTCGTCTCCGGATGGACATCCGTAAAATGATCATGATGGCAGCGCTCCCGCTCTTCCAAGACACAGCCGGCGATCGCAGGCTGGCGGTTCACCGCATCCGCGCAGGCCATATCCAAAGCCACCGGATCAAACGAAGCAAACATGCCCACATCCGGCACGATGGGAAGATCATTCTCCGCATGACAGTCGCAGTAGGGCGAAACATCCACGACAAAGCTGATATGGAAATGCGGCCGATCCTTAAGCACGGCAAGCGAATACTCCGCAATCTTCTTATTTAAAATATCATTCGACTCATCACAGTGATTTGCCACCGCATCCACAGGACAGACGCCGATACAGCGCCCGCAGCCGACACATTTCGTCTCGTCAATAAACGCCTTTTTATCCTCCATGGAAATCGCGCCGTGCGCGCAGCTCTTCTTACAGGAACCGCAGCCGATACACGTATCCTTCAGGACAAACGGGCTGGTGGCATTGTGCATCTCCATCTTCCCCGCCCTGGAGCCGCAGCCCATGCCGATATTTTTCAGCGCGCCGCCAAAACCTGTGGCTTCATGCCCTTTAAAATGATTCATGGAAATGAAAATATCCGCATCCATAATCGCGCGCCCGATCTTGGCCTCCTTCACATACTCCCCGTCAACCGGAACCATGATATCATCCGTACCCTTTAAACCGTCCGCAATCAGCAGATGACAGCCCGTGGTAAACGGATTGTAGCCATTTATATAGGCAGAATCAAGGTGATCCAGGGCATTCTTCCTCCCGCCCACATAGAGCGTATTACAATCCGTCAGAAAAGCCCTCCCGCCCTGCGAGCCGATGAGATCCACAATCACCCGCGAATAATTCGGGCGCAGATAAGCCAGATTGCCCGGCTCTCCGAAGTGAATCTTTATGGCCGTGTACTTGTTGCTGAAATCGATCTTGTCAAGCATCCCGGCCCTCTTAACCAGACGGGCCAGCTTTTGAAGAAGGTTTTCGTGGAAGGTGGTTCTTAAATTCGTATAATATACCTCTGATGCCATGCGTTTTATTCCTCCTTGAATCATTTGATGCGGCAAACCGCCGTGGGGCGGGGAGCGCTCTGTTTAGTTTAGCATGGATTTAGAAAGTCAACAAGTGATATCTGAGAAATTTCATGTGTATTGCAGGGTTTGAAGTATTTGTTGCTATACATGGATAGCATGAAATAAATATCTCAATGTGATGTTGGCTTTAAAATACGGAAAAGGGACGCCCCCCTGAGAACCGCATATCTTTATAAAAATTGACAGCTACTGTTAAAAACAAGAGGGTATTGCCTTACACAACACCCTCTCGCTGCTCTTCAAACTATTCTAACGGTTTAACTTCTTTCCATTGTCCCTTAATACTGAAACTGGCTCACCAGATTCTTAAGAACCGACGCCTGCCCCGACAGCTCTTCGCTGGCGGCCGCGCTCTCTTCTGCCGTTGCGGAATTGGTCTGCACAACGCTGGAAATCTGATCCACCCCTGTCGTCACCTGAGAAACGGCGTAGGACTGCTCCTGTGTGGCGTCTGAGATCAGGGTGACAGCATCCAGAATCTTCTTTGCGCTGTCCACTACATCCCGCAGGGCTTTTTCTGTATCATCTGACAGCTTGCTGCCCTCTTCCACAGCTTTTACCGTCTCCTCAATCAGGGCTGCGCTGCTCTTGGATGCCTCCTGGGATTTGGTGGCCAGGTTGCGCACTTCGTCGGCAACCACGGCAAAGCCTTTGCCGGCGCTGCCGGCCCGGGCGGCCTCCACAGCGGCATTCAGCGCCAGAATGTTTGTCTGGAAGGCGATATCCTCGATCGTCTTGATCACCTTGCCGATCTCTTTTGACTTATCACTGATAGAGCCCATCGCGTTCAGCAGATCGCCCATATGCCCGGAGCAGATCTGAATCAACTCATGGGCCTGCAGATTCTCAGCCTTTGCGGTCTGGGCGTGCTCGGCCGTTGCCTCTATCTTGACGGAAATCTCTTTGATGGTTGCAGCCAGCTCCTGTACAGAGGACGCCTGTTCCGTAGCGCCCTGGGCCAGCGCCTGCGCGCCGCTGGATACCTGTCCGCTGCCGGAATTTACCTGATCAGCTGACTCGTCGATCTGCTGGAGCGTATCGCTTAAGCGTTCCTTCAGCTTGCGCATGGAAAGCAGAACGCTGTTAAAAGAGCCGACATAATACTGCTCTGCTTTGGTATGTACCGCAAAATTACCGCCGGCCATCTGATCCAGAAGAAAATCAATGTCAAGGATGATATTTTTGAGGGCAGAAACCAGTGAACGGATACTGTTGGCCAGTATACCGATCTCGTCATCGGAAACATAATCGATCTCCGTATCAAGATTTCCTCCCGCCACCAGAGTCGCCGCCTGCTCCAGATCCCGCACAGGAGTTACGATTTGACGGGTCAGAACAATGGTAAAGAGCGCGATCACCGCAATGGCAAGAATGAAAATGAACACGGTAATGCTGGTCGCAACGATTGCCGTTCTCTGGGAATTCGCGTAATCCTCAGCGATCTGTTTATCTACATCCTCTGTCAACTCCACAAGGGACATCCTGACCTTTTCAAAGCTGTCATGATAACCGCCTCTGTAAAGCTCGTAAGCGCGGGCATTGCCCTCCTCTGTGAATTTCCACGCCTCCTCCAATATCTGGGCGCGGTAGGAAGATACATCGGTCAGTTCTTCCTGAATGGCATCGAGCTGCGGCTGGAACTGAGGAGCAACCGCCGCAAGATCCTTTAACGCCTGATCCAGGCTGGCGCGCTCTTCCTTAAGAGTGGCCTCCACGCTTTCCAGCTCCTCCTCTGACATAACAACCGTCGTCTCCAGAGCCATCTTCTCCGTGGCCTGAATCGCCCGTCTGGCAGCCCACAGATAATTAATACTGGGAATAGACTGCGAGGAAAATCCCTGAGAAATCTTGTCCAAATGATTGATAGACACCAGCGCTGTTATACCAAGCGCAAAAGTAACTAACAAGATCGCGCCGAATGAAACCAATAGCTTGAAGAAAATTTTCATATTTTTCATAATTCACATACCTCCAAAACCGTACATCCCTGCACATCGGCCCGAATAGCAGAAACCTCTGCCCGGGCCTATACAGTCAGCGGCCTGATGCGGTTCCGTCCCTTGACAGCCGCCCTATTATATTCATAATTAACACAAAATACACCAAAGGTAAAGTTGTTTATTACATAATTCCCGGTAGTTTCCAGGTTACTGTGTTACTGTTCACACCCCTGCCGGGCTGCGCCCAGTAACACGCTTCGCGATGCACACAAACCGCAAAAAAACGCGGTTTGGCGCCGCTGCCCTCGGGTTTTCCGTGACTTCCGCTGCGCTGCACTCACAAAAAACACCTCGCATTGGCTGGTGTGTGAACAGTAACGTTACTGTTCCAATTGTCCGGCCTTTGCCTCCATGTAGAAATACTCCCACTCCCCGTCTGCATGGCTTTCGCGCCCCGCCTTAAAGCCCTCGCGGTCGATCCGCACAAAGCCTTCGGCCTCGTAGCAGCGCCTGGCCGGCTCATTACAGTCATAGACGCCGAGCGTGACGGCCGAGAGCCCCAGGCAGCCAAACGCATACCGCAGCGCCTGGCGCACCATGCGTCTGCCATAGCCCATGCCCCGGGCCGCGGGATCCACGACGATGAAGCCCATATGCGCCCTGTTTTCCTCCCAGCTTATGTTCCGGAAGGAAAAATGTCCGCATGGATGGCCGCGGGCATCCAGAGCCGTGAACGCCATGGCGTTTTGATCTGCCTCAAAATCCCTGAAATATGTATCGAGCTGCCCCTGCGTCAGGGGCCATGTAAAGCGATCCGCCCTCCAAAATTCCACGGTCCGCTCATCGGCCAGCCACGTAAGGAGAAATCTCCCGTCCGCCAGCTTACAGGGCCTTAACCGCAGCATATTGCTCCCTCCTTTTAACCTATTGTCCAACGCCGAAAAGCAGCGCGTTTTTTGTCTCTCAAAGGTTCAGTTTTTCGTAACGCCGCGCTAAATAGACGTCAAGTCTGTTCTTTAGTTCCCGGTTCTCCTCCTCTTCAAGAAGGGGATCCGCGTCAAGAAGGCGCTTTACCTCCCGCGAGGCGCATTTTAAAATCTCCGCATCCGTAAAGATATCGGCCAGCTTAAAGTTAAGCTCCCCGCTCTGGCGCACGCCGAAGATGTCCCCCGGGCCGCGCAGCTTTAAATCCTCTGAGGCGATAAAAAAGCCGTCATTGGAACGGTTTAAGATCGCAAGCCGCTCCCGCGTATCCGCCTGCCCCGAGCCGTCCACCATGATACAGTAAGACTGCTCCTTTCCCCTGCCCACGCGCCCCCTGAGCTGGTGAAGCTGCGCGAGGCCGAAGCGCTCCGCATTCTCGATCATCATGACCGTGGCATTGGGCACATTGATCCCCACCTCAATCACCGTGGTGGAGACGAGCACCTGTATTTCCCCGGCTGCGAACTGCTCCATCAGGCGGTTCTTTTCCTGCGATTTCATCTTTCCGTGCAGGTATGCGACCTGAATCGAAGACGGGAGCTTCTCCCGCAGCGTTTTGCTGTAATCCAGCACATTTTCCGCCTCTAGAAGCTCGCTCGCCTCCACCATGGGGCAGATGACGTAGGCCTGACGGCCCGCCCGGACCTCGCGCTCGATAAAGCGGTAGGCATTTTCCCGGTAATCGGTCCCGACCACGCAGTTTTTGACGGGCCTGCGGTCCGCCGGCAGCTCGTCGATGACCGAGATATCGAGATCGCCGTAGAGGATGATGGCGAGCGTCCTTGGGATCGGCGTGGCGCTCATGACCAGGACATGCGGCCGGCGGCCCTTATTTCCCAGCATCTCGCGCTGGCTGACGCCGAAACGGTGCTGCTCGTCGGTTATGACCAGGGCCAGATTATCGTAAACGACTTTTTCCTGGATCAGGGCGTGCGTGCCGATGACGATATCCGCCTCATGGCAGCGGATCCGCTCATACGCCAGGCGTTTTTCCTTTGCCGTCATCGAGCCTGTCAGAAGGATCGGGCGCGCCGTCAGTCCCAGGCGGCCAAATAAATCCTCCATGGATTCAAAATGCTGCCTGGCCAGAACCTCGGTCGGAACCATCAGCGCGCCCTGATATCCATTGTATGCCGCCGCGAGAAGCGCCAGCACGGCGATGATCGTCTTGCCGGAGCCGACGTCCCCCTGGATCAGGCGGTTCATGACGCGCCCTCCCGACAGATCTGCGTACACCTCGCCCAGAACACGTTTCTGGGCCCCTGTGAGGGAGAAGGGAAGCTTCTCCTGCGCCGCCCGGACCTCGCCGCTCACCGCTATGGGGCATGGGCTCTGCACATCCTCCCGTCTGTCCTTTAAGAGCCGGACAGCTACCAGAAACATGAAAAACTCATCAAACACGAGGCGCTTTCTGGCAAACAAAAGCTCCGCCCCGTCACCGGGGAAATGGATATGCTCCAGGGCAAAGTTGTACTCGGCCAGCCCGCAGCGCCGGCGGATATCCTCCGGCAGGTATTCGCGCTCCGTCCGGCGGCCTTTCAGCGCCTCTGACACGGCCTTTGCTATCGTCTTATTCCCCAGGCCCTTTGTCTGGCCGTAGACGGGCTGCATGGAATTCACCAGACCGCCGTACTCCTCTGGGGTGTACATAAGCGGCTGCTCCATGGCCATGCGCCCCTTTTTTTTCACCACGCGCCCCCGGAATACGAAGCGCTCCCCGGATCGAAGCGCAGACTTAAGGTACGGCATGTTATACCAGGTCAGGGTCAGAAGCCCGCTGATATCCCGGAGCGCCGCGGTCGTCACCTTCATGCGGCCGTATGGAAGCACATCCGCAGTCTTTGTCAGAACGCCCTCCACCGCGGCTACGGTCTCCGGCGCAAGCTCCGAAACCGGCTGCGGCGGAAGGAAGGCATCGTATGCCCTGGGATAATAGTGAAGCAGATCCTCCACGGTCTCCACGCCCAGTTTTTGAAAAAGACGGGCCGTCTTTTCCCCGATCCCTTTGATCGAAGTAATCGCTTCTGTGTTCATCTGCTCTCCGCCGCGCGGATCTCCGTTCCGGCTCTCCAGCGCAAATATCCTGTCCTCATTCCACTGAAATTACATAGTAATAGACCGGCTGGCCGCCTTCATGGCATTCGATCTCGCACTGCGAAAAGCGCTCTTTCGCCCTGGCAAGGAGGCGCGCTGCATCCTCTCTGGCAGTCTCCGCGCCGTAATAGATCGTGACCAGCTCCGACTCCCCGTCGATCATGGCCTCCAGCGTATCAAGCGCCGTGCGCTCAAGCGACTTCCCGACAGCCAGCATCCCCTCGTCGCCGATGCCCATGAAATCGCCCTCCTCGATCTCCATGCCGTCAATGATCGTATTGCGCACCGCATACGTGAGCTGGCCGCTCTTTACATGGGCCATCTCCTCTGTCATCTGCGCTGTATTCTCCGACGCGGACCGCTCCGGAGAAAAATTGATCAGCGCCGTGATGCCCTGGGGGATCGTCTTTGTGGGAAGGACAATAACCGTCTGATCCTCTGCGAGGCCCGCCGCCTGCTCCGCGGCCAGAATAATATTTTTATTATTCGGCAGGATGAACACCGTCTCTGCGTTCACCGCCTCCATCGCGTTCAGCATATCTTCCGTACTCGGATTCATGGTCTGGCCGCCCTCAATCAGGTAGTCGGCCCCCAGCCCTTTGAAAATCTCTCCCATGCCCGCGCCCGCGCAGACGGCGATAAAGCCGTAAGGCTTCCTGGTCCCGCGTCCGGCCTTATCCGCGGTATCCTCTCCCTCCCGGGAAGGCGCAGGCCCGTCCTGTCCGGCTTTATCCGCGGCCTTAAAAAGGCGTTCTTCGTGCTCCTCGCGCATGTTGTCAATCTTCATGCGGGATAAGGATCCAAAACATAGCGCCTTCTGGATAGCCAGGCCCGGATCATTGGTATGCACATGGACCTTCACAAGCTCCTCGTCCGACACGACCACGATCGAATCGCCGATGGATTCCAGGTACGCTTTAAAGGCCGTCTCCTCCTCCCTGCCATAGCGCTTTTCCAGATTGATAATAAATTCCGTGCAGTATCCAAAGCGGATATCCGCTTCCGAAAGAGCCGCCGGACTGTGTTCCCCCGCCGCGCTCTCCGTCTGGGCCTCAAAGCTTTGAAAACTCTCCGGCGCCGTTTTCCCGCTCAGGCCGTCATACACGCCCTCCAGGACCTTCATCAGGCCCTGCCCGCCGGAATCAACCACGCCCGCTTCCTTTAATATAGGAAGCATATCCGGCGTGCGGCTCAAAACCTCATTGCCGCACCGGATCACCTCCCGGGCAAACTCCAGGATATCCTCTGTACCCGGCGCAAGCTCCGCGGCCCTGTCCGCCATGCCTCTGGCCACGGTCAGGATGGTTCCCTCTTTTGGCTTCATGACCGCCTTGTAGGCTGTCTCCGTCCCGCGGTTCATGGCCTTTGCCAGCGTCGATGTGGAAATGGCGTCCACGCCCTTTATCTCCTTGGCAAAGCCGCGGAAAAGCTGGGAGAGGATAACGCCCGAATTCCCGCGCGCGCCCCGGAGAGAGCCGGATGAAATGGCCTTTGCCAGGTTTTCCATCGTCGGCTTCTCAATCGCCGCCACCTCCCTGGCCGCCGCCAGGATCGTCATCGTCATGTTGGTTCCCGTATCCCCGTCCGGCACAGGGAACACATTCAGCTCATTGATCCATTCCTTATTGGCCTCTAAGCCCTTCGCTCCCGCAAGAAACGCCTGTTTCAGCATCCCCGCGTCAATGTACTTCATACCCACAGGTAGTTTCCTCCTTAATCGATCACTCTCACGCCTTCGACAAAGATATTGATTTTCTCAACCGTCATGCCCGTAAACTCTTCGACCTTATACTTTACACTGTCTGTCAGGTTATCCGCCACCGTGGAAATGCTGACGCCGTACGAGACAATGACATGGAAGTCAATACTGATAGCATTCTCCTTTACGGATACATTAATACCATGCGTCAGGCTTTCACGCTTTAAGAGCCTGACCAGCCCGTCCTTCATATTGACAGCAGCCATTCCGACAATGCCAAAACACTCCACCGCGGTCGTCCCTGCATACAGGGCAATGACCTCCGGGTCGATCTGGATGAAACCGAGTTTATTATTAATGCGCCCTTTCATAGATGACAGCCTCCATTCCTTTGTTTTACGAATCCATAACAGCTCATATTGTTACCATTATACCCTATTTCCCCAAAAAAAGAAAGAACGGAGCAAGAAATTTTTAAATTTTGCTTGCAAATTCTCCTTCTATCTGTTATGATACCCTTGTTATGGATTTTCTTAGAAAATCAAATGTTCGGTTTAAGGAGGTGCGAGGATGGCTAAATGTGCGATTTGTGAGAAGGCAGCCCATTTTGGAAATGCTGTGAGTCATTCACATAGAAGATCGAATAAGATTTGGAGAGCGAATGTGAAGTCTGTCAGGGTTAAGACAACGGGCGGTTCACAGAAGATGTATGTATGTACGTCTTGCCTGAGATCCGGCTTAGTGGAGAGAGCTTAAGCAGGCGGATGAAGGCATGGTTTTATGATGAAAAGAAAAGGAACCGGACGGGATGGAGATGTCTGGTTCCTTTTTTATTTACTGCAATATTTAAGGCTTGGGTCGGCCTTCCCGCACTGAACCATGGCCCGGATTCCCCTAAATTCTTGACTAAAGCTCCTGTTCATCCCGGCAGCCGTTCCAGAAAACACCCTTCTTCATGCGAATCAATCACTCCAATAGCCTGCAGATAGGCATAGATGATCGTGGTCCCCACAAATTTCATCCCGCGCTTTTTTAAATCCGCTGATATTTTATCCGACAGGGCGGAGTGCGAAAGGCCTATCTCGTGGATGGCGTTTCCGTCTGTCCAATGCCATATATACGCAGAAAAGCTTCCAAATTCCTTTTGGATCGCCAGGAATACGCCGGCATTTTCTATGGCGGCCTCAATCTTCCTCCGGTTGCGGATGATGGCCGGGTTCTCCATCAGCCGTTTTACCGTTTCCCCATCGTAGGAGGAAACGCGCTCCGGGTCGAATTCGTCAAATGCTTCTGAAAAGGCCCGGCGTTTATTCAGCACACACTCCCAGGACAGGCCGGCCTGAAACGATTCCAGCAAAAGCATCTCAAACAGCTTCCGGTCTTCCCGCACCGGGACGCCCCATTCCTCATCGTGATAGCGGATATACGCCTCATTTTTCGGATTCGCCCAGCGGCACCGTGTTTTTCCGTCCGCCCATTCCACTTCAAACCGCCTCCTGTAAAGTACAAAACCGTATAATATTAACTGCAAAACATGTTATATCCAACAATCAGACAGCCGATCGCCGTACATACCCAAAAAAAATTTTTCGGAAAAATAAGGATCAGGGCCATCCCAAACCCAACAGCAAACAGAATCAGGCCGCATAAACGCTTCACTGGCCCCTCCGCAAAAGATATTCCGTCTCATTCCTATCTTATGCGTGACCAACCGTTTCATTACCAATTCCTGCAGAGCTGCCCGGCCGCTTTACGCCTGCTTCTACTCCGCCGCATACTCCTGCGCCATCTCTTCCGCTTTCCGCGCCGCCTCCTCTGAAACAACCGCGTTTTTCCCGCCCATGAAACGGTTTATCAGATCCGGCGCCATGTCGATCACCTTCGTCAGCGCATCCTGATGCTTGACATTGACGAGCTTTGTCACCCCGTTCTGGATCACCAGGACGGCGCTGGGTGTCATTTTGGCGCTCATGCCGCCGGCGCCGTTGTTTTTTGCGGTCTGGCTGAAGGCGCCGGCCGCCATGCCGCAGGTTACATCTACCAGGGGAAGAATGATGGCGTCATCGATCTTCACCGCCTCTCCTACCACGGTCTTTGTAGTCACAAAATGATCCATCCCCTTGAATAATGCTTCAACCGTCGATGAAAACTGATTGTCTGCCATGCTTTTCTTCCTCCTCAATCTGTAACACTCCAAATTACGGTTATGCGGCGGCCGCCCGCGCGGGCAGCCGTTTTCAACGGTATCGTCCGGTTTCCTCTATTTTCCTTTTATAATCCGCTTTAGCTGCCTGCGGAAATTCCGGTTTATCAAAATACGGAGCGCGGCTAAGGCAAATACGCCGGCCCGGATCCGTCCGCGGATCTGCACATCTCCTTCTATCACCGTCTCGTCAAATACCGGATTCAGGATCAGGCTTCTTCCGTACAGCGGGTAGAAAAACGCCGCCGCTGACAGGGCCTGCCCCATCGCATAGGGATCCTCCAGTCCAAAGACGAGATTTCCCTTAAGACGCGTCGGAATCAGGTGCTTTAAGATACGGATGAGCTGCCGTTTGATCAGGCAAAACGTCTTTCTGTTTTCCTCATCGGTCAGGAACGCCGTCAGCCGGTCTTTTTTGTCCTTCAGTTCCAGAACCTTATCTTTAAGACTGTGAAACGTCTCTGTCAGGCGGTCAAAAAAAACCTTTTGGGCGTCGCCATCGCCCGGCGCCTTTTTTTTCTTTTCTTTTTTGCGCCGCTTTTTCTTTTTTTTTGCCGCCCTGCCGCCGTCCGGGGATTCCTGTACGTCCGCTTCTTCGGCGTCTTCGCTATTCCCGCCGCCTCCAAGCTCCTGGGCTGATAAAATCATATCGTCCCCGGCATCGGCATCCATGGGGTCCAAAAAGGCGTCCCCGCCCGTCTCTTCCTCCCAGGCCGGCCCGGCGTCCGTTTCCTCCAGCCATCCGGCCTCCCCTTCCGGCGCGCCGTTTACAGCCGCGTCCGCGGACTCCTCTTCCCGGCTTTTTTTCCCGCTTTTAAGGATAGGGATTCCGAACAGTCGGACTGCAAAGCCCGGCTCCTGCTCATAAAAGACGCGGACCGAAACCAGGGGCCAGAGCCATGTGGCCTTTACCGCGCCTGTCATGCTTTCGTGAAAGCTCCCCTGCGCACGGTAGCGGACCGGCGCGCACAGAACGGCCGCGAGAACCAACAGGAATACCGCCAGAACCACGAGCAGCAGGATCCCCAGTATTTTTAATATAAACAATATAATCTGAAACAATACATTCACCTCTGCCCAGCGTACCCGTACATCCTTGCATGAATTCACCGTTATTTGTGCAAGGATATACGGGGTCTCACGCGGCCGCGCCGGATCACGTTTCCTGCGAACGGCGGCCCAGAAACGCCTCTGTGCAAAAGCCGCCTGTGGCGCGGTACATGTCGCTCACGATCCGCCCCGCAACCTCCAGCGTCTCATCATAATCCGCGCCGATCCCGAGGATGAGAAGCCCTTCCTGCTTTTTATAATAGTCATTTAAAAGAACTTTGGCCGGATAGATATCCAGCACATTGCTCCCGCAGGAGGGCGGGGTAATCACATGAACCCCTGTCTGAAACCGGTGGTTCCGGATATTCTGTATGATCGTAAACCGTTTCTTTTTCGCCTTTTTACCCACATATAAATGCTTATACCAGCGCATTCCTTCCCCATCCATCCTTTCGGACACGCTCTGCCCGTCCATTCGCCGCTTTTTCCGCAAGCCGCCTTATTTCCCGTCGGCGGACTCCAGAATGCAGCGCCGCAGCAGATCCAGGGCCTGAACGACGGTCTGCTCGCGGATCTTCTGCCGGTTCCCTTTGAACACGTGCTCCTCTACGCGCACCTCATCCTTTAAGTAGCATGCGATATAGACTAAGCCCACCGGTTTTTCGTCCGTGCCCCCGTCCGGGCCGGCGATGCCGGTGACGGCCACGCAGACATCCGCATCCGCGGCAAATACGCCGCCGGTCGCCATCTCCTTGGCGGTCTGCTTGCTGACCGCGCCGTATTTGCGCAGCGTCCCCTTGCTCACATCGAGGAGCTTGCGTTTTGCCTTATTGGAATAAGTGATAAAGCCCTCGCGGAACACCTCCGACGCGCCGGGCACGTTCACCAGGCGCGCGGCCAGAAGGCCGCCGGTGCAGGATTCCGCGGTAGTCACTGTCAAATCGTGTTTTTTCAGGAGACGGATCGCCACATCCTCCAGGGATTCCTCCTCGCAGGCCGTATAAACCGCTGCGCCAAAGCGGCGGCGGATCTCCTTGATCACAGGCTTTAAGAGCTTTTTCGCCTCCTCGTCCGTCGCGGCGCGGGCCGTCACGCGCAGGTGGACTTCGCGCGTTTTGGCATAGGTCGCCAGCGTCGGGTTCGTCTGGCTGTCAATCAGATCCAGGAGCATCTCCTCCACCTTGCTCTCGCCGTAGCCGCAGATCTTGACCATCTGCGAGCGGATCACGCCGGACTGGCGTTTCTGGATGTAAGGGCAGAAATGCTGTTCCACCATGGGGTACAGCTCATTCGGCGGTCCCGGCAGCAGCACCGCGGTCTTGCCGTCCTGTTCGATCGCCAGGCCCGGAGCCGTGCCGTTGCTGTTTTCAAAGATGACCGCTCCCTCCGGCACAAGCGCCTGCCGCCAGTTGCTCTCCGGGACATCCTTTTTTTTGCGCAGCCGGTACCACTCCTCTAAGTGGGCGCGCACCCCGGGATCCTCTTTTAAGGAGCGGCCCATCACCTCCGCGCAGACATCCTTTGTGATATCGTCCTCCGTGGGGCCCAGCCCGCCGTTTAAGATGACGAGATCCGCGCGCCCGAGGGCGGTCCTTATCACCTCAGTCATCCGCTCTCTGTTGTCCCCGACCGTGGTCTGGTAATACACATTTAAGCCCAGCATCGCGCATTTTTCAGAGAGATAGCGGGCGTTGGTGTTCACAATATTTCCAAGCAGCAGCTCCGTGCCTACGGATATCATTTCCACAATCATGGCTTAAATGCTCCCTTCTGTCAGGATTTTGTAATTTTTTGCAATATAATCCACAAGGGAAATCAGCGTCAGCGCGAACGCGGCCCAGACAAAAAGCGTCGTCAGAACGGAAAGGGCCGGCATATCCAATATAAGCAGGATCACCGCGAACATCTGGAACGTGGTCTTAAATTTCCCCCAATAGCTGGCCGCTATGACTACGCCGTTGTCCGAAGCCACCAGGCGGAAGCCGCTGATGATGAATTCCCGGCTGATAATGACAATCACCATCCAGGCCGGAAGCTGATTAAGCTCGATCAGGCAGATAAGCGCCGAGCAGACCAGAAGCTTATCCGCCAGGGGATCCATAAACTTTCCGAAATTCGTCACCAGGTTATACTTTCTGGCGATCTTTCCGTCCAGCAGATCCGTCAGGCTGGCCACAATGAAGATTACCAGGGAAATGATGCGGAATGTCCGGTTTTCTCCCCCCTGCCACAGCAGGAAGAACACGAAAAACGGGATCAATATGACGCGCAGCGTCGTAAGCTTATTCGGTAAATTCATCGATGCATTCTCCTATCAAATCATACTCCAGGGCGCCGGTTACCCTGACGCGGCAAAAATCGCCGGACATCAGGGGAGCGTCGCTGTTTACAAAAATCAGGCCGTCCACATTTGGGGCGTCCATGTAGGTTCTGCCCACAAAGGCGTTCTCATCCGCCACTTTGCCCTCGATCATGACTTCCATCTCACGGCCGATCTGTTCCTGCGCCCGCTCAAAGGCGATCGCCTGCTGCAGCTCCATCACCGCATCCCGGCGGCGCTCCCTTTCTTCTTCCGGAATCTGATCCGGAAAGGAGGCGGCCGGCGTATCTTCCTCCGCCGAGTAGGCAAACACGCCCAGGCGGTCAAACTCCATCTCGTCCACAAACTGCATCAGGATCTCGTGATCGTCCTCGTCCTCGCCCGGGAAACCAGAGATCAGGGTCGTGCGCAGCGCGATATCCGGAATGGCCGCCCGCAGGCTCTCAATCCGCTTTCGGATGGCGTCAGGCGTGGTCCTCCTCCCCATCCGTCTCAGAACCCGGCCGCTGGCGTGCTGGATCGGGATGTCCAGATAATGGCATACCTTCTCCTCGGTCCGCATAACCTCAATCAGCTCCTCTGTGATCTCCTCCGGATAACAATACTGCAGCCGCAGCCAGCGGATCCCGTCGATCCGCGCAAGTTCCCGTAAAAGCTCGGGGAGCCGCTTTTCGCCGTACCGGTCCACCCCGTACAGCGTCGTCTCCTGCGCCACCAGGATCAGCTCCTTTACGCCGCCTTCTGCAAGCTCCCTGGCTTCCGCGAGGAGCTGTTCCATGGGAACGCTGCGGTACGGCCCGCGCAGAGAGGGAATAATGCAGTACGTACAGCGCTTGTCGCACCCTTCGGCAATCTTTAGAAAGGCATAATGGCCTCCCGTGCTCACAATCCGTTTTCCCTCCGGCTCATACGGGCCGGAAAGCGGCGGAAATGAAACGCCCTTTTCTCCCTCCAGAGCCCTCTTAATGATGCCGGAAATCTCATCGCAGGCGGAAACGCCCAAAATCGCGTCCACCTCCGGAATCTCCTTCAAAATCTCCTCTTTATAGCGCTGCGCCATGCATCCGGCCACAATCAGGGCCTTACAGCTTCCCGCTTCCTTGAGCTTCGCCATCTCCAGAATCGTATTTACGCTCTCCTCCTTGGCGTCGCCAATAAAGCAACAGGTGTTCACCAGAATGATATCCGCCTCGTTCTCATCGTCCGTAAAGGTATAACCGTCCCGATCCAAGAACCCCAGCATCCGCTCCGTGTCCACCAGATTTTTATCGCAGCCTAAGGAGATGCAAAGTATCTTCATGCCACCTATTTCCTCCTTGATACCGAGAGTACATCTTAAACTATCAGGAAACGTCATAAATGTTTTTTATAACGTTTCCTGCGCCGATTTTTGCTGCGTGTAAACGCAGAACTACCACAAAAATCATGCGCATCCCCCGGAGGGTTTATAGTAAACGGAAAATACTTTTGTCGTTTACTATAAAAGCCATCTCAGGCGCTAAGGAAGCGTGAGACGGCCCTCATCCGCCGCCGCACAGCCCAGCATACCGGCCGGACTGCGCGGCGGCTCCCGTTTCACCGTGGCCGGCATAGGAACAGCAGCCGCTATTCCCCCTCGTCCTCGGAAACAGGCTCTTCATTGATAATCTTCACCCTGGACTGGTAAAGCTCGTCGATCGCGACGGAAAGAGGCTTCCGCGCGCGCTCCATCACCGTGGCCTCCTCGCCCCCAATCAACTGCCTGGCGCGTTTCGCCGTGGCGATCACAATCGAATAGCGGCTCTGAACCACCGGCTCCTCACCCGGTTCCACCCCGCTGTTTACAACCTGAATCAAATCGTTATAAGACGGACGTAACATCATAACCCGATTCACTCTCCTCTCAATCGTCAAAGGACTGCGCCTTCAAATCATCCCGCATGCCCCTGATAAATTCCAGGTGGTTTCCCACCCTCGCATGCGCCGCCTGAATCAGGCTGTGCATCCGCAGGGCGCAGGCCTCCACCTCGTCGTTGACGAGTATATAATCATACTGTTCAATCCCGTCCGCCTCCTCGGCGGCCCTCTTAAGGCGTTTTTCAATCACGGACCGTTCTTCCGTGCCGCGCCCTGTCAGGCGTTTCCTAAGCTCCGCGGCGTCCGGCGCCGTCACAAACAGGAGCACCGCCTCCGGAAAACGCTCCCGGATCGCCAGCGCCCCCTGGATCTCAATCTCTAAAAGGACATCCCTGCCGGCCGCAAGGTTTTGCAGAACATACTCCTTCGGCGTGCCGTAATAGTGATCCACGTAGCGGGCATACTCTAACAGCTCGCCGTTTTCTATCATACGTTCAAACTCATCGTTTGTCCTGAAAAAATATTCTCTTCCGTCCGCTTCGCCCGGCCGCGGGCTGCGCGTCGTCGCGGAAACAGACAGCGCATAATTCTGATATCCGGCCAGAAGCGTCTTAATAAGCGTTCCCTTCCCGGCCCCTGAAAAGCCTGATACAACGGCCAGCACTCCCTGATTATCCATCCTGCCTCCCGGTTTTCTCACTCGATATTCTGTATCTGTTCACGGATCTTCTCAATCTCGGTCTTCAGCGAAATCGCACAGTCCGATATCTCCAGATCATTGGCCTTTGAAAGAATCGTATTGGCCTCGCGGTTCATCTCCTGGGCGATGAAGTCGAGCTTGCGGCCCACGCTTCCGCCCGCTGAAAGCTCCGCCCTCGTGGCCTCGATGTGGCTGCGCAGGCGCACCGTCTCCTCGTCCGTGCAGATCTTATCCGCAAAGATCGTCGCCTCTGTCACAATACGGCTCTCATCAATGGACGAACTGCCCAAAAGCTCCTGCACCTTGGCAGCGAGCTTCTCCCGGTATTCGCTCACAACAGCCGGGGAACGGCGCTCCAGCTCGTCCAACATGCCTTCCATGGCGTCGAGTTTGCCCAGGAGATCCTTTTTCAGGCTCTCGCCCTCGCGGATCCGGCTTTCCACAAACCGGGACGCCGCGCCGCTCACGGCCTCCTCAAGAATATGCCAAATCTGCTCCTCGTCCTCCGGCTCCTGCTCCATGGAAAATATCTCGGGAAACCGCGCCAGGGATGTAACGGACACGTCATCCGGAATGGAGAACTGCTCTGCCATCGCGCGGAAATATCCCATATACTCCGCCGCCAGGGACGCGTTGTACTTAAGCGACATACGGCTCTGCGTGTAATCCTCATACGCAATAAAGAGATCCACCTTGCCGCGCTGCACGTAATCCTTCAGAAGCGCGCGTATCCCGGACTCAAACGAGTTGAACCTTCTCGGCATCTTGACGCTCAAATCCAGGTAGCGGTGATTCACCGCCTTCATCTCGGCTGAGATGCGGTATTCTTCTGTAGAAAGCTCATGGCGGCCGAAACCGGTCATGCTTTTAACCATGCTGTAGTTCCTTCTTTCGTCCATAGATATTGGTATTATAATGCAAATATGGGGGGGAGTCAACTGAAATGTTTGTGAAATCAAAGCTTGTGAAATCAAATCCGGCTCCCGCGATCACCCGAAGAAACGCCATATAAATAAAGAAACGGCCAGAGGCCGGCAGCCGCCTGCTCTCTGCGCCGCTTCCCCGCGCGCTTATTGTCTTATGTACCTGTAAACGTCTTTTGCGTCTGCTGTCCCTCTCACGCAACTGCCGAGAACGGCCTGCGCCCTTCCTGCGCCTCTGCCTGAACCTGGGCCGTATCCTTCGGCTCCGGGTTAGACGCGGTCGTGGTGCGCGTCACGCCTCCGGATACATAGACTTTTCCGCATTCCGGGCAGATCGAAGTCTTTAAGGCCACGCTCTGGCTGACTACGCGGCGATCCTCGCGCTTTGCCTTTGCCTGCTCACGGACCACATGCTCCCTCTCATGGCCGCGGACAGCGGACGCCGCCTGCTCCGGCGCGACTCTGGTCGCTGTCTTAAAGGAAACGCCCGGATCATTGGAGCCGTCCTTATATTTGCGTTGCTCGCAGGTCTGGCATTTGCCTTCCTCCGCCGCCTTCTGGACGCCCTCCGCTCCCTGTGTTCCCTGCGCCTCTCCGGTTCCCGCCGCTTCCCCGCCGCTCCCGCTCTGGCCCGGCATATCCACATATTGAATGCGCATCCGCACCGCCATCTCTACGGGATCCGCTCCCTGACGGATAAACAGGCGCGGCTCCGGGGACCGCGGCAGAACCGGCGCGGAACCGGACACTCGGTCCACCGGCTGGACCGGCGTTTCCAGATTGTCCGAACGCCGTCCGCCGGCAACCGCCGCCGCGCCCTGCATCCCCTGCGCCGCCCGGTTCGCGGAATTCATGTGGGAAAAGCCGCTGAAACGGTACATGCTGTAATAGGAGCTCATTCCTGAAATACCACTTATCATAAAGCCACCTCTTTTTCATTCCAAAACGCCTGCGCACACTCTGAAAAGGAGGCGGGCGCTCTGGTTTACTGCTGTGGTTTTATTATACAAAAAAAATGGGGAATATTCAATCGGTATTATGGCAAAAATAAACAGGTTGGCGGCCAGAGGGTTACTGTCCATCCTCAATGACAGCCAACACCAGAAACTGCCACCTCTTCATAACTACCCGGCTTCCCCCTTCAAGGGTCTCAATCCGCACGCTGTCCGCCCCTTCATCATAATTATCAAGCACAACGCCCCGGACCGCATGCGGGATCTCCACCTCCCGCTCCTGACCTCTGCAGTTTGCAAGCGCTAAAAGCGTCTGTTTCTCCCCCCTGCGGTAAAAGCCCGTAAACTGCTCCATCTCCTGCCCAAACGGCTCCTGAAGCCCATAAACAACGGCCTCCCCGTACTCCGGATCCGTCCGCAATGCGATCAGCTTTTTATAAAAGGACAGCACGGAATCCGCCCGCCCCTCCTGCTCCGCCGCATTGATTTCACCGTAATTCTCATTTTCCGCCAGCCAGGGCGTACCGTCTGTAAAGCCTGCGTGCGGCCTGCTGTTCCACTGCATGGGCGTGCGCGCATTATCCCGGCTCATGCCGGAAATGATCGCAAGCGCTTCTGTTTCGCTAAAACCGTGCTCCAGCGCAACCTTATACTCGTCCAGGGTATTGATGTCATCCACCTCGCGGATGCTCAGAAACCGTTTATTTGTCATGCCGATCTCCTGCCCCTGATACAGAAACGGCAGGCCGAAGCTCATGAGGGAGATCCCGGCCAGGAGCTTTTTCGCCGCCTCATCCCCCGCATCTTCCGGAAGGTAACGGCTTACGCCTCTCGGCTCGTCGTGGTTTTCGATGATATTGGCCATCATTCCAATCCGCTGTGAAACAGCCTTGCTCGCAAATACCGCGTCGCGGAACTGATCTAAGGACACCGGCGTCCGGTCATACCAGCCGCGCCCGCTCGCGCCGAGCATATGGGGCGCAAAATCAAAGATTGACTCAAAGCAGCCCTCCTCCCCGATGTAGCGCTCCAGCTCCTCCTCCCGAAAATCAAACAGCTCCCCTATGGTAAACGCCTCATACGGCGCGAACGCCTCCCGCTTCATTTCCTGCAGAAATTCATGGATCCCGTCCGCCTGCGCAAGCATGGCGGCAGGGGAACACATCCCGTCGTCCCGGTCCGCCGGCAGATCCATAAAACGGAGATCCTTCTTGATATTAATAATGGCGTCGAGCCGAAAGCCCGCGATCCCCTTATCGAGCCACCAGCGGATCATCCGGTAGATCTCCTGGCGCACCTCAGGGTTCTCCCAGTTGAGATCTGGCTGCTCCTTTGCAAACATGTGAAGATAAAAGAGATTGTCATACCCCGGCAGCTTTTCCCACACGCTCCCGCCAAAGTACGAACGCCAGTTGCAGGGCGCTTTCCCGTCCTTCCCCTCTTTTATGTAAAAATACTTCCCGTATTTCCCAAACGGATCCTTAAGCGCCTTCTGAAACCATTCATGCTGATCCGAACAGTGGTTCACCACCAAATCCATGACAATGGCAATCCCCCGCTTTTTGGCCTCCCGAAGCAGGCATTCCATGTCCTCCATGCTTCCAAACGCCGGATCAATCGCATAATAATCCGAGATATCATACCCCTGATCCACAAAGGGGGACTGATAGACCGGAGAGATCCAGACAATGCCGATCCCCAGCCCCTTCAGATAATCAAGCTTCCCGGCAATCCCCTTCAGATCGCCGATCCCGTCCCCGTCCGCATCCATAAAGCTCTTTGGATAGATCTGATACGCCGCTTTGCCATGCCACCATTTTTTCTTCATCGTTCCCGCGCTCCTTGCTTTTTATTTTTGTAAGATTATGCTGTTATATAACGAAATTTTATGCGCTATATTCAGGGAGAAGACAGGCTTTACCTTCAACCGGTATTTAAATCCGTACCGCCTGAATCCGTCCGCCCTGCTTCTGAAAAACAGCCTTCCTGCCGCCGGGGCTGCTTTTGCCCGCGGCTTCAACAGCCTTCCCTGTTTTTACAAACGCTTCCGCGAATACTGTCACATGACGCCGCAGGACTTTCAGAAGAACGGGAAGTGAAAGATTTCTTCCATATCATGAAATATTCATTCTCCCCGGTAGCGTCATCCACACCCTCATTCCGGATATGAAATGATTCTTTCACATAAAATGCAACAGCCCGCGCATTCTTCTGATACACCTTCAGACAGAGCCGCCCCTTCAACCTCTTTACATGCTCCAAAAGCTGCCTGCCGATCCCGCGGGACTGCGCCCCGTCCGCGACAAAAATACCGGCTATATAATCGCCGTCCAGCCCGATAAAGCCCTGAACCAAATGCCTGGTCTCCTCTTCATACACATACAATTCCGCCTGCAGCAGGAGCTTCTTCACTTCCTCAAAGTGCTCCTCCCAATATTGAGCGGAAATAAAGGCATGCGCCCTTTGATTGGTGTCCAGCCAGATATCTGCCACTCTGCCGATCTCCGCTTTCCGAAACGTTCTGATCATCGTCCGCCCCTCCATTTACACATACGTTTCCAGACAAAACCGCCGCGCCGTCCTATGCAAACCACAGAAAGGCCGGGATCAGCAGTACCGTAAAGATCAGGACTCCGGCCGCATGGAGATGAAACTTTTGTTTCAGCATCTTTTCATCCTCTCTGGGGATAAAGCATTCCGGATTCGCTGTATCGTAATGCAGCGTCATCTTCCGGCCGATAAACAGATACGCCTTCCGGGGATACCCCCACGAGGACGCCTTCCGGATCGCTGTCCCGTCCACGGTATACTCAAACGTGGGATAACATCTGTATGGATTGTTTCCCGTATCCGCAAGCCCCTCCTCGCGAAGCTCCACAATCTCCGCCGCGGCCACGCCTTTATAGAGCTGCGTAAGCTGTTTCAGCCTTTTAAAATATCTGTATGCCCAAAACCCATTGCAGGCAATCAATCCCAGCAGCACAATCCGTATCTTATTCATCCTTTGTACCTCCCCGTATACTGTTGCCAGACGTTTTTGTTAAATCTTCGGATTTTCTGAACTATTAGAATATAATTTATAAATCCACATAAGCTTTAGGCAAAAAATCCCTTTCACTGGCTGATAAAACTACAATAGCACACTTTCGCTTCCGGTTCAAGTGTTTGCGGGGGATGACAGCAATATGTAACCATTCAGGCGGCCTGAATGGTTGCCCTTATGCCCTTATGCGTACTGCCTCCAAAAAAACGCAAATTTTCCTCTTGACATCTCCCCAAAAAAGTATTAGGATAAAACCCATAAATCGAAACCGTTGAGAAAGAGGAGTACGTTATCTGGCAGTGTCACAGAGAGCCGTGTCGCGGTGGAAGCACGGTACAAAGCGGATAGCCGAATGGACTTTTGAGGGCAGTCCTGAAATTGCAGTAGGGGCTGACGGAAACCGCAACCGTTATCTGGCGGCATATATGTTAGTATATGACTTAAGAGGGCCAAAGGCCAATATGGGTGGTACCGCGGGTTTGTTTTGACAGATTCGTCCCAGATGCAGAAAAACTGTATCTGGGACTTTTTTTGTGCGCAGCCCTGCCATAAGAAAGCCGCGCCGGCCGGCGTCTCCCTGCAAAACGGGATTTATGATTTATACCTACAGGTTTTGCACCGCGATTGATAGATTTCAGAAATGGAGGAAACAATTATGAAAAACAAGACATTTACAACTATTCTGCTTGGCGCCGTTGCCGCTGTTTCCCTGGCCGGCTGCTCTCCCGCCGCGAAACAGGGCGCGCCCTCCGAAGCCGGGACTACCGTCGCCCAGGGTGCGGCGCAGACGGAAACCGGGGCCAATCAGGGCGATGAAACGGATGCTTCTTCCCCGGGCGGGGAAACAGGCAGCGCGCATTACACCGTCGGCATCGGCCAGTTCGCCGTCCACGGCTCTCTCGACAACTGCCGGGAAGGTTTTATCCAGGGGCTTGCGGAGGAAGGGATTGTGGAAGGGGAAAACCTGACAATCCTGTATGAGAACGCCAACGCGGACGGGGCCGCGTCCAGCCAGATAGCCGCGAATTTCCTCTCCAATAAGGCGGATTTAATCTGCGCGATCGCCACGCCGATGGCACAGAGCGCCTACAGCGCGGCGAGGAAAAGCGGCCTCCCGGTTATCTATACCGCGGTGACGGATCCCGTGGCGGCGGAGCTGGCAAATGCGGATAAGACCCCTGTAGGGGAAGTGACCGGAACGAGCGATAAGCTCCCGGTGACGGAACAGCTCGCCATGATCCGGGAGGTTCTGCCAGACGCGGCAAAGATCGGGATCATGTACAGCACGAGCGAGGTGAACTCCCTCTCCGCCATTGAGGAATACAAAGCCGCCGCCGCGGAGTACGGCTTTGAAATCGTAGAAAGCGGCGTTTCCTCCACGGCCGAGGTTCCCTTAGCCGCGGATCAGCTTGTGGAAAAGGTGGACTGCATTAATAACCTGACAGACAATACGGTGGTCAGCGCCCTGCAGGTTGTGTTGGACGCCGCGGGAAAGAAGGGAATCCCGGTATTCGGAAGCGAGATCGAACAGGTTAAAGCAGGCTGCCTGGCCTCGGTCGGGCTCGATTATGTGGAGCTCGGGAAACAGACCGGCCGCATGGCGGCGAAGGTGCTCAAAGGCGAGGCCAAGGCCGGCGAACTGAGCTTTGAAATCATCGAAGGCGGTTCCTTCTATGGTAATACGAAGGTGGCAGAGCAGCTTGGAATCACACTTCCTGAGTCCCTTGTGTCAGGGGCTGCGGAAATGTTTGACGACATTGCGCCGTAATGCGGCGAAGCGTCATAAAACAGTAACCGCCCGGGTTGTCCTGAACCGGTTGCATAAAATACAGATATAAAACGGAAACAGGAGGTTTGCCATGTCCATTCTACTTGGCGTTATAAATGAAGGTTTGATTTATGCACTGATGGCGCTGGGCGTTTATATCACCTACTCCATCCTTGATTTCCCGGATCTGTCGGTAGACAGCACCTTTCCCCTGGGGGCGGCCGTAACGGCCACCCTGATCCTGGCCGGCGTCCCGCCGTTTCTGACCCTGCCCCTGGCTTTTGCCGCCGGGGCGCTGGCGGGCGCAGTCACAGGGCTCATCCATGTAAAGCTTGGGATCCGGGATCTTCTCTCCGGGATCATTGTCATGACAGGACTTTATTCCATCAACCTGGCCATCACGGGCAACAAGGCCAACCTCCCGATTTTCAGCCAGGACACGATCTTTGAAAATACCTGGATAAGCGGGCTGCCGCCCGCCCTGGCGGACTATTCCACGCCGCTTATCCTGCTCCTCATCGTGCTGGTTGTAAAACTGCTTTTGGATCTCTATCTCGAAACGCGCTCCGGCTATCTCCTGCGCGCCGCGGGGGACAATGAGACGCTTGTCACCTCCCTGGCAAAGGACAAAGGCCGCGTAAAGCTTCTGGGGCTGGCCCTGGCCAATGGCCTGACCGCCCTCTCCGGGGCCGTCTACTGCCAGCAGAAGGGATTTTTTGAAATCTCTATCGGCACCGGCACGATGGTAATGGGTCTTGCCAGCGTCATCATCGGCGCCCGGGTATTTGCAAGGATCACCGTGTTAAAGACCACTTCCGCCGTGATCCTGGGCAGCATAATCTACAAGGCGTGCGTCTCCCTCGCCATGGCGGCGGGCTTAAAGACGCTCTACTTAAAGCTTGTCACATCGCTCCTGTTTTTGCTCATTCTCGTTGTCAGCGAACGCAAAAAACGAAACGCCGTCCATGCCCGGTCTGTGGTATAAAGAAAGGAGAGCATCGCTTTGCTGGAATTAATTCATCTGGAAAAATATTATAATCAGGGAACTGTAAATGAGATGTGCCTGTTTGAGGATTTTAACCTGACCATCCGCCAGGGCGAATTCGTGTCGGTTGTGGGAAGCAATGGTTCCGGCAAAACCTCCCTGTTAAACCTGATCTGCGGCACGATCCCCCTGGACGCCGGGCGCATCCTCGTAAACGGAACGGATATCACAAATATGCCGGACTTTAAGCGCCAGCGCATCATCGGCCGCGTGTATCAGAACCCGGCCATGGGCACCTGCCCGAATATGACCATCCTCGAAAACATGGCCATCGCGGACACCAAGGGCAAGTCCTTTAACCTGCGCAGGGGAACCAACAAAAAACGCATCGGCCTCTACCGCGAGCTCCTCTCCGCGCTCGGCCTGGGGCTGGAGGATAAGCTGGAGGTCAAAGTCGGCGTTCTCTCCGGCGGCCAGCGCCAGGCCATGGCGCTTCTGATGTCAACCATGACCCCCATCGAGTTCCTGATCCTCGACGAGCACACGGCCGCCCTGGATCCGAAAACAGCCGAGGTGATCATGAATCTGACGGATCAGATCGTCCGTGAAAAGAAACTGACCGCTATTATGGTGACGCACAACCTGCGCTATGCCGTGGAATACGGGAACCGCCTGCTGATGATGCACCAGGGCCAGTGCGTGATCGATCGGGCCGGGAAGGAGAAAGAGGGCCTGCGGTCTGAGGATCTGCTGGAGCAGTTTAACGCGATCAGTATTGAGTGCGGGAACTGACGATGCTGCGGTTACAGCGCCTCGCGTTGCCTGATGCGTGAACCGTAACCTGACGGTATCTCCGTCACATGTATCCATACCTCCCCCGCCCCCACAGAAGAAACGCCCCTGTCACCGCCAGCGCCAGGATCTCCGCCGCCACAAGCGCCAGCCATACCCCGTCCAGTCCCAGGAGCGCCGGCAGGTAAAGCACCATGGCCACCTCAAACACAAGAGTCCGCATAAAGGAGATCGCCGCGGATACCACGCCGTTTCCAAGAGCCGTAAAAAAAGCGGATCCAAAGGCGTTAAAGCCGCTTAAGAGAAAGGCCAGGGCGTAGAGGCAAAATCCGTGGCGCGTCATGGCGTACAGATCCGGATCATATCCCACGAAAACGCGCGTAAGGGGCGCGGAGAGGAGCTCCGCCAGCGCGGTCAGCGCTATTCCCGCGATGCCGATGACAGCCAGGCTTTTTCCGAACAGATTTTTAAGCTCCTTTTTGTTCCCCGCCCCGTAATGATAGCCGATCACAGGCCCGCTGCCGATCGAGTATCCGATAAAAATCGCCGCAAAAATAAAATTCACGTACATGATCGCGCCGTAAGCCGCCACCCCGTCCTCGCCGGCGATGCGGATTAGCTGATAATTGTACAGAATATTGACCACCGACGCGGAAAGGCTGGAGAGCATCTCTGAAGAGCCGTTCGTACACGTCTTCCACAGGACGCGGCCGTTAAAGCCGCAGGGGATCAGCCGCAAAAGGCTTTCATTTTCCCGCGCAAAATAAACGATCGGGATGATGCCGCCCACGATCTGGCCCATCAGGGTCGCCCACGCCGCCCCAGCCACGCCCCAGCCAAACAGCACGATAAACACATAATCCATCACAAAATTCACAACCCCGGCCGCCACCGAGATTTTAAGGCTTAAGCCCGGCTTTTCCGCGGTCACAAAAAAGCTCTGGAATACATTTTGCAAAATAAAAGCCGTCTGCCCTGCAATCAGAATCCGGCCGTATACCACGCAGTGCTCCAAAAGCGCCCCTTCTGCGCCCAGCATCACGGAAACCGGCCGCAGGACGATAAGCCCCACGGCCGAGAGAATAAGGCTGAGGCCAATCGAGGCATAGATCAGAAATGAAAAATACTGGTTCGCCCTCTCCCGGTCCCCCTCTCCCAGCGTGATCGCCACAACTGCGCTTCCCCCGATCCCGATCATAAAGCCAATGGTCCCCATGGCCATCAGAAAGGGGAAAATCAGGTTCACCGCCGCAAACGGCGTCTTTCCCACAAAATTGGACACAAACAGCCCGTCTACAATGCTGTAGACGGACGTGCAGATCATCATCACAATCGAGGGCATGACAAAGCGCAAAAGCCGCTTGTATGTAAAATGATCCGATAACTGGATTCTCATCCGCCTCCGGCCTCCTTCCCTGCCATCCTCTCCCACAGCTTTTCTGCCATCCTCCTGTGGCCTTGCGGCGTTACGTGCACCCCGTCATGCGCCAGGGGAAGCTCCCACAGGCCCGCGTCCGCAAAATCCAGCCCATAGCGGGAGGCGATGCTTCCATAACAGGCGCCGAATTTCCCCGATTCCCTGTCATAACAGCCGTCCTCCTCCCGGAAACGGCCGACATCCACCCGCGGCGGGGCGATCAGCAGGATCTTCCTTCCGTCTCCCCCTGCCAGCGGATGGCCCAGCGCATGCTTTACAAACCGCTCCATCCGCTCTCCGACTGCCCCGATATCCGGAACATAGGAATTTAAAAGGTCGTTGCTCCCAAGCATCATCCATATCTGATCCACCGCACCGCACCGCGACAAATGTCTGTCAAAGGATTCCAGAGCCCACGGCTCATGGGGGATCTCCCGGCCGTTCATCCCTTCATTTATGATCTCCCAGCCGGAAAGCGCCCCCAGTATCTCCGGCCATCTCTCGTTTTCCGGAAGCCGTTCTCCAAAAAAGGAGCGGGCGTCATAGCCATAGGTGTTGGAATCGCCAAAACAAACGATCTTCTTCAATCCGCATCTCCTCCACTCCCGCGTCAGCGGTTCTTTTCGCGAAATCCCCTCTCGATCTCCCGCCGCGCATCCTTTTTCGCGATATCCTCGCGCTTATCATAAAGTTTTTTACCTCTCGCCAGCCCCATCTCGACCTTTACCAGGCTTCCCTTAAAATAGACCTTCAGCGGAACCAGGGTATAGCCCTTTTCCTTTATTTTCGAGAGAAGGCGGCGGATCTCCGCCCTGTGCAGAAGAAGCTTCCTAATCCGCAGGGGATCCTTGTTGAAAATATTTCCTTTCTCATAGGGGCTGACATGCATCCCATACACGTATACCTGCCCGTTTTCAATCTTGATAAAGGACTCCTTGATGCTGCATTTGCCCATGCGGATCGACTTGACCTCTGTGCCGTACAGCTCGATCCCCGCCTCAAAGGTATCGTCTATAAAATAATCATGGTACGCCTTTTTGTTATTGGCTACCAGCTTCACGCTCTCTTTTCCCATTTCCCTGCTCCTGTCCTGTTTTTATGTGGGTTTCACCGGGATGAAATCAATGGTCTTCGCCACCCGGTCGCAGCCCGCGACCCGGACGCGGATCGTCTGTCCCAGCTTATACGTGTTCCGGTGAAGGTCGCCGATCAGCTCATAATGGGCCTCGTCGAACCGGTAGTAATCATCCTTAAGCTCCTGGATGCGCACCAGCCCCTCGATTGTATTGGCAAGCTCCACGTAAAAGCCCCAGCCCACGACGTCGGAGATCACACCGTCGAATTCCTCTCCGATGTACTGCTCCATATATTGCACTTTTTTCAGCTTATCCGTCTCCCGCTCCGCCTCCTCCGCGCGCCTCTCAAGCGAAGAGCAGGCGGCCGCCACCCCGGGCAGAAGATCCGTATAGTGCGCGAGGCGCGCTTCATCTAAGCCGCCGCGCAGGCTTTCCTTGATAATCCGGTGGATCTGGAGATCCGGATAGCGGCGGATCGGGGAGGTAAAATGCGTATAATACCTTGCCGCCAGGCCGAAATGGCCGATATTCTGCGTCGTGTATTTGGCCTGCCTCATGGAGCGCAGCGTAAGACGCCCGATCAGCGCCTCCTCCGGCCTGCCCTCGATCCGGCTTAAAAGCTTCTGTACCTCTTTGGGATGCGCCTCGCCGCCCGGCATGCGGATCGAACAGCCAAAATTGTGGATAAACGTGGCCAGGCGTTTCATCTTCTCTGTCTCCGGCTTCTCGTGGATGCGGTACAGGAACGGAACCTCCTGCCAGAAATAATCCTCCGCCACGGTTTCATTTGCCAGAAGCATGAATTCCTCTATGATGCGCGTGGCCGTGTTGCGCTCGCGGGGCCGTATCTCCAGCGGGCGGCCCGTCTCATCGAGGATAATCCGGCTTTCCGGAAAATCGAAATCAATGGATCCCCGGCTCATCCGCCGCTCCCTAAGAAGCGCCGCCAGCTCTTTCATATGCTCAAACAGGGAAATACATTCCGCGTATTCCTCACAAAGCGCCGGATCGCGGGCCGTAACGATCGCCTCAACGGCCGTATACGTCATGCGCCGGTCCACCCGGATCACCGTTTCCGCGATCTCGTGGCCCATCGCCGCCCCCTTTTCGTCCACCTCGATCAGGCAGCTTAAAGCAAGGCGGTCTTCCCCCTGATTTAAGGAACAGATCCCGTTGGAAAGCCGGTGCGGCAGCATGGGAATCACGCGGTCTGTCAGATAAATGCTGGTTCCCCGCTTTAAAGCTTCTTCATCCAGCGGGCTGTTCTCCTTTACATAATGTGCGACGTCCGCGATGTGCACCCCGAGCCGCCATCCCCTGTCCGTTTTCTCCAGGGTAATGGCATCGTCGAGATCCTTGGCCTCCTCGCCGTCAATCGTGACTGTCAAAAGCCCGCGCAGGTCCATCCGGCCTTTTGTTTCTTCCTCACGCACCTCTGAAGGGATGCCCTTTATCTCTTCCTCCGCCGCGTCCGGAAATTCCTCAGGAAGGCCGTACGCCCGGATCAGGGACAGGATATCCACGCCCGGGTCATCCATATGCCCCAGGATCCCGGTCACAACGCCCTCCGGCTTTTTCCCCCGCTCCGCGGGAAATTCACGGATCCGAACCGTCACCTTATGGCCCGTCACTGCGCCTGCGTCGCAGCCCTGCGGGATAAAGATATCTGTGGAAAGCTTTGGATTATCGGGAATCACGAAGCCAAAGTTCCGGCTCTTTTCGTATACGCCCACAACCGTCTCATTTGCGCGCTTCAAGATACGCACAACGCGCCCCTCGGCCCGCTTTCCGGCTGCCTCCTCTTCTACAACGACCTGCACGCGGTCGCCGTGAAGCGCCCCCCGGATCTTATCCTCCGGAATAAAAATATCCGTTTCGCGCCCCTCGGCTGCGACAAAGCCAAAGCCCTTCGGATGGCCCGAAAATATCCCGATCAGCGCAAAGCTCTCCGGCTTCCCGATCCGTCCCTTGGCCGATATGCCAAGCCTGCCCTCTTCCACAAGCGCGTCCACCGCTGCCTTCAAATCGCCCCTAAGTTCCCTTGGAACCTCCAAAAGCGCGGCCAGCTCTTTCAGCTTCATCGGCGCATACGACGGATCATTTACAAGCTCCAGCAGCATCGCGCGCCGGCGTTCCTGCTCTTGCGGCTCCCGGATAGGCTCATTGGCCTGCTCTGTTTTTTTCAAATTTTTTAAACTCCTTTTATACAAAATTGGTTTCCCTTTGCGGGACTGTACAACCGGGCAGGGGAAGGCGCATCTTCCTCTGCCTGCGCGCCGGGCGCCCGTCAGCTTCTGGCTGACATAGTTCCTCTGGGCTTGATATAGTTCTTCCGGGCGCCCGTGTGCATAAAAAGAACACTCCCGTTTCCAGGAGTGTCCGAATCAAATAACCTTCAGATTTAATATGAACGCAAGGACAAGCCAGAGGATGGCCGCATATTTGGTCAGCTTCTCAAGCTTTCCCTCCATGGAACGGCTCTTGTTCTTTCCCCAGTAGCTGTCCGCGATACCGCCGATGGAGCCGCTTAAGCCCGCAGATTTTCCCTCCTGAAGCAGAATCACAGCGGATAAAAATATACAGATTATAACAAATAATACCGTAAGGATTCCCCGAATCATATCACACCTCCTGTAGTTAAACAAAGGTATCATACCATACTTTGGCTTTCTGTACAACTACTTTTTGTGAAAATATCCGGAAACCTGTTCTTCAATGCGCAAAAGCTGGTTATATTTTGCCACCCGATCCGACCGGCAGGGGGCCCCGGTCTTGATCTGGCCGGAATTGACGGCAACGGCGATATCGGCGATGATGGAGTCCTCGGTTTCGCCGGAGCGGTGTGAAATCACGGTAGTATAGCCCGCCCTTTTTGCCATCTCAATGGCTTCAAAGCTCTCGGTCAGCGTGCCGATCTGGTTGACCTTTATAAGAATCGAGTTCGCCGCTCCCTCATCGATCCCGCGCTTCAAACGCTTTGTATTGGTCACAAACAGATCGTCTCCCACGAGCTGCACCGTCGCACCGAGCTCCTTTGTCATCAGACGCCAGCCCTCCCAGTCCTCCTCCTGAAGGCCGTCCTCAATGGAGCAGATCGGGAACTTCTGAATCAGGCGTTTATAGTAATCCACCATTTCTCCGGCCGTGCGGGCCACCCGCGTCCCGCTCATTTTACTCTCTCCCGGAAACAGATAAAGCCCGCTTGCCTCGTCGTAGAGCTCGCTGGAAGCGGCGTCCATCGCGATCTTTATGTCCTCCCCGGGGCGGTATCCGCTCTGTTCCACAGCCCTTACAATGGTTTCCAAAACTTCCTCTGAATTTTTAAGATCCGGCGCAAAGCCGCCCTCGTCCCCGACGGCTGTGCTCAAATTCCGTTCGTTTAAGACCTTTTTCAGGGTGTGGTAGATCTCCGCGCACATCCGCAGACCCTCGCTAAAGCAGCAGGCCCCGGTAGGCATAATCATAAATTCCTGCAGATCCACCGTATTGTCCGCATGCCTTCCTCCGTTTAAAATATTCATCATCGGAACCGGCAGGAGGCTGGCCCCGATTCCTCCCAGGTAGCGGTACAGCGGGATCCCAAGGCCCGCCGCGGCCGCCCTTGCCACAGCCATTGATACGCCAAGTATCGCGTTTGCCCCCAGCTTTCCTTTATTTTCCGTCCCGTCCGCATTCCGCATCAGACGGTCAATTGTCTGCTGCTCCAGCGCGTTTTCAAACAAAACCGCCTCGCCCAGGACGGTTCCGATGTGATCCACGGCCTTTTTAACGCCCTGGCCATGGTAGCGCAGCGCGTCCCCGTCCCTGAGCTCCACCGCCTCAAATTTCCCGGTCGAAGCGCCGGACGGAACAGCCGCCCGCCCGGTCGCGCCGTTCTCCAGCGTCACCTCCGCCTCAACCGTCGGATTTCCCCGCGAATCCAGGATCTCCCGGCCCTTTACGCCGATAATCTCGAAATCTTTATACATGATGTCTGCCTCCTTGGAATTGTATTCGACAGTATCAGTATCTTCGATTCTTTTTAGTTTATTCGCGCGGATAGGCGATGGGGGGAAAGTTGCTGGCTGGAAAAGCCGCGGAAGGGACTCCGGAAGCAGGCGATATATCCGACGAAACCGCGCTCTCGGTCAGAGAAAAGCGCAGCGGACGCTAAGCTCGAAAAGACCTTGCTAAGCGCCGGCGGTTTTCTATGGGTTTCTTACGGATATATCGCCTGCTTCCGGCTGTATAGATGGTAAGCCTTAAATTATAACTCCTTTTTGGGGAAGTGTTCTCATTGCACATTTTCCAAATTTTAGCGAATATTATAACTTTTTATATTGATTAGGCAATTTCATTTCTTTTCCTTATGTGCCGTTATAATCGTATAACTATATACATTGATCGTTATAATACAATTATCCACGTTTACATAGCAATTTTTTCCATTTCTTGAAATAATGGCATTGACAGAACTGATTTTAGTTTTGCACCAATCAACAACATCACTTGTATCTATATCTAAGGACAGATTTCTTTTAATGCGTTCCACGCCTAGCTTTGTCGTATGCAATTTATCCAAATTATTTAGTAATTCATTATCTATATCCATCATACAACTATCCCTTTAAGTTCCGATATCTATATTACATTTTAAAATATATGCCTGCATTTGCAATATAAATTTATACTCCCATTGTCAGGGATACACGATTATATACTCGCAAAATCAGGCGCAGCGAGATTCCGAGAGGCTATTATTCTAAAAGGGAGGAATTATCATGGGCTCGTTTGTTACAATTTTTTCAATCCTGTCATAAACATTCGCCCATCCTTCCCTAAAGGCAGCCAATAACGCAGCCAGAGCCATTATCTATATCTAAAGAAACGCGTAGAAAACCGCCGGTACTTAGCGAGGTCTTTTCGAGCTGTATACGCAGGGCTGTACTGGTACCGCTGCGCTTTTCTCCGAGCGGAAGCGCGGTTTCGTTGGATATAGATAATGGCTCTGGCGGCCCCCTCGCATCTATACTCCAGCCAGGGAGCCACTAAAATACTTTCTTTACGCCCTCAGCTCAATCCCCAGCCCCTGCAGCCCATTCAAAATCTTCTTCATCACCGCACCCACTTCCTTCTCCTCCAGCGTATGATCCTTCGCCCGGAACGTAAGCGAATAAGCAACCGATTTAAATCCCGCCGTGATCTGGCTTCCTTCATATATATCAAACAGCTTATAGCTCTCCAGCAGCGCCCCGCCCCTCTGTTCCAGGACGTCCTCGATCTGCCCGGCCAAAACCTCTTTTTTCACCACCATGCTCAGATCCCTGGTCACCGGCGGATATTTGGCAAGTCCGGCATACTTATAATCAAAGGTCGCAAATTCCAAAACAGCCGGTATATCGATCACGGCGATATACGCGCGCTCCCCGATCTTATAGGCATCCGCCACATCCGGGTGCAGCTCGCCCAGATAGCCTACGGCTTTTTTTCCATAGAGAATCTCCGCCTGGCGGCCCGGGTGGAGAAACGGTTTTCCCGCGTCCGGGTTATAATGCGGCTTTTTCCTCATCCCGGCCCGCTCGAAGAATTCCTCGGCCACGCCCTTCATGGTGTAAAAATCCCCCTCCCCGTACATACCGAGCGTGAACTGGACGCGCTCGTCGGGCAGTTTTGTAAGGGGAAGCTCCTGCGGGAGATATACAGTCGCCATCTCATAAAGCCGCACATCCCGGTTCCGGCGGTTGTAGTTCGTGGACAGGGAAGTCAGCATGCCGTTTAGCGGCAGGGTGCGCATGACGCTGAAATCCTCGCCCAGAGGATTTGAGATGGGGATCGCCCTGCGCAGGATGTCATCCTTTTCCAGAAGCAGACGGTCAAATACCCTGGGGCTCTCAAAGGAATACGTCATGCTCTGGGAGAAGCCGCAGAACTCGGCAATCTCCCTGGCGATCTCTTCGATCCGCATTTTAAAGGAGAGCTTCCCGGTCGTCGCCTCTCCGGAGGGCAGGGTTGTCGGAATCCGGTCATAGCCATAGAAACGGGCGGCTTCCTCCGCCAGATCGGCCATGCGGCAGACATCCTGTCTCCAGCTCGGCACGATGATTTCATTTGCGGCGGCGTCATAGTCCAGATCCACGCGCTTAAAATAGCCGAGCATGGTATCCGCGTCAATCTCAATGCCCAGAAGGCGGTTGATCTTCTCCGGCTCAAAGGGAACGCGTTTTCCCTGGCGCTTTACGGGATAGATGTCGATCATGCCGCCCACAACCTCCCCTGCGCCGAGCTCCTCGATGAGCTGGCAGGCGCGGTTCACGGCCTCTTCCGCCGTGTTGGGATCCAGCCCCTTTTCGTATTTCCCGGAGGCGTCGGTGCGCAGTCCCAGCCGTTTGGCGGAAAGGCGGATATTCGTGCCGTCAAAGCAGGCGCTCTCAAATACCATGGTCTTTACGTCATCCGTAATTTTGGAATTCTCCCCGCCCATGATGCCGGCGATACCGACCTCCTTTTCGCCGTCGTTGATCATCAGGACGCGGCTGTCTAAGCGGCGCTCCTGGCCGTCCAGGGTCTGGAAGGCGTCGCCGTCTTTTGCGCGTTTAACGATAATCTCATGGCCGCTTAAGGTGTCATAGTCAAATGCATGCATAGGCTGGCCGTATTCCTCCATCACATAGTTTGTGATGTCAACGATATTGTTGATGGGACGGATCCCGCTGGCTGCCAGGCGGCGCTGCATCCACGACGGGGACGGGGCAAGCCGGATGTTCTTGACCATTCTCGCGCAGTAGCGCGGGCACAGCGCCGGATCCTCGACGCTTACCTTCAAATAGCTGTGGATATCCTCGCTGTTGCCGGTCTTTGTGACAACCGGCGGGTGAAACGCCTTGCCAAAGGTGGCGGCCGCCTCCCTGGCGATGCCGATCACGCTGTAGCAGTCCACGCGGTTGGATGTGATCTCATACTCAAACACCGTGTCGTGAAGGCCCAGAAGCGCTATGGCATCCTCCCCGGGGCGGGCCGTTTCCGGCAGGATGTAGATGCCCGATTCCGGGGCGTCGGGATACATCTCGCGGCTGCTTCCCAGCTCCTCAATGGAACACATCATGCCGCACGATTCCACGCCTCTGAGCTTCCCTTTCTTAATCTTTACGCCCTCTTCCGGGAGCGGGCCTCCGTCATGCCCTCCGGCGACCCGGCCTCCGTCTAAGACCACCGGGACCATGTCCCCTTCCTTCACATTGGGCGCGCCGGTCACGATCTGAACCGTCTCATTTCCGATGTCCACCTGGCAGACGATCAGCTTATCCGCGTCGGGATGGCGCTCGATGCGCTCGATCCGGCCGGCCACGATGCGTTCCAGATTTTTGTCCAGGCGCTCGCAGCCCTCTACCTTTGTCCCGGTCAGCGTCATCGCATCCGTATATTCCTCGGGCGTGACATCCAAATCAGGGACATATGCTTTGATCCATGATAATGCTGTATTCATAATAAAATAGCTCCTTTTCGCCTTTTTGCACGGTTCTCCAGCCGTCCGGGCCTGTAAACGGCTCCGGGCGCTGTGTTGCCGTATCATTCCATTTCTTTTGCAGCAGCTCTAAAACTGCGTTAAAAACCGTATATCATTCTCGTACAGCAGCCTCATATCGTCGATCTCATATTTCAGCAGGGCGATGCGCTCAAGGCCGACGCCGAAGGCAAAGCCGGAGTAGCTTTCCGGATCAATGCCGCACATTTCCAGGACATGGGGATGCACCATGCCGCAGCCCAGTATCTCGATCCAGCCGGAGCCTTTGCAGAAGCGGCAGCCCTTTCCGCCGCATTTAAAGCAGCTCACATCCATCTCCGCGCTGGGCTCTGTGAAGGGGAAATGATGCGGACGGAATTTTACCCGCGTATCCTCCCCGAACATCTCCCTTGCAAACTCCGCGAGGGTTCCCTTTAAATCGGAAAATGTGATGCATTTGTCAATCACCAGTCCCTCTACCTGGTGGAAAGACGGGGAATGCGTGGCGTCCACCTCGTCGGAGCGGAACACGCGCCCCGGGGCGATCATGCGGATCGGGAGCTTCCCCTGCTCCATGACGCGCGCCTGCACCGGGGAGGTCTGGGTGCGCAGCACAATGTCTTTATTAATGTAAAATGTATCCTGCTCGTCCTTGGCCGGATGGTTGGCCGGAATGTTTAATTTTTCAAAATTATAGAGATCATACTCGATCTCAGGCCCTTCCACCACCTCATAGCCCATGCCCACAAAGATGCGCTCCACCTCTTTTAAGGCAATCGTATTCGGATGGCTGTGCCCCACGCGGCTTTTCTTTGCCGGAAGCGTGACGTCAATCACCTCCCGCTTTAACTGCTCCTGCCTTGCCCGTCTGGCAAGGGCAAGCCTTGTCTCCTCTAAGCGCGCTTCAATCGCCGCTCGCGCGTCGTTTACCATCTGGCCAACCCTGGGCCGATCCTCGGGGGCTACGTTTTTCATGCTCTTTAACACGCTGGTCAGCTCGCCCTTTTTTCCAAGATACGCGACGCGGATCTCATTGAGCTTCTCCAGCGCGTCGGAAGCCTCAATCTGCTTTAACGCTTCTTCTCTGATTCTTTCCAACTGCTCTTTCATGGTTTCTCCTTATTCGGCAAAATATGGTTTGGGGGCGGCATCTTTCCTCTGCACGGGCCTGTGCAATCGGGCAGGGAAGAGCCATCTTCCCCTGCCCGCGCGCGGGGCGCCTGCAGCAAAGCTGCTAAGTTCCTTACGCACCCCTGCGCATAAAAAAATCCCGTCCCCCTGCTTCGCAAGGGACGGGACGTCTGTCTCGTGGTACCACCCTGATTCCTGCCCCGTAAGGACAGGCACTCTTCTTATACGTAACGTGTACGATCCGTCACAGCCTACTGGATACGCAGATCCGTGTTCAGCCATGCAGCTCCGGCGGGAAATTCGCGCTTTACCTGAACTTGAAGAGACTTTCAGCCGGTGATCCCCTCTCTCTGTAAGAAACGTAAAGCCTTACTGACGCCTTCACAGCTTTTTGACAGTTTGTTGAAACTTAAAACTTATTTTAATCACAAATCCATGGTTTGTCAATACCCTGCTGCTGTTTTTGATTCCCGCGGACAATGTTAAGTGAATCTGGCACGAATATACCGCGAAGTGGGGCGTGCAGATGCCAGGAATGAATTTTCAAACACGCTCTAGCGGTTTTTTTCGAGCTTAGTACCGCTGCGCTTTTCTCTGAGCGGGAGCGGGGGTTCCCTATGGATACGATATCTGGCTCTGGCGGCCCTCCCACACACCTTCCCCCAAACACATATCACCCCTTCAGCCGCTCCGCCAAAATCTCATTGACCTTAGCCGGATTCGCCTTCCCCTTCATCCCCTTCATAACCTGCCCGACCAGAAATCCCATGACCTTGGTCTTCCCGGCCCGGTACTCCTCCACGGTCTTCGGGTTCGCCTTAAGGGCCGCCTCCACCGCCTTTTCAAGCGCCTCGTCGTCATTGACCATCAGAAGTCCGTGCTCCTTTACATACGCTTCCGGATCCCGGTCCCCGTCGAAAACAGCCTCCAGTACCTCCCTGGCGGTGTTTAGGTTTATCCTTCCCGCCCCGGTCAGCGTGATGAGCTTTGCCAGATGTCCCGGCGAGAGCACAAGGTCTTCCGGCCCGATCCCGCGCTCCTTCATCAGGCGGCTGACATCCCCGATCAGCCAGTTGGCGGCCTTTTTCGCGTTTTTACAGAGAGCCGTTGTCTTTTCAAACAGCTCCGCCGTCTGCCTGGAGCCGGTGAGAAGGCGGCTGTCGTACTCGGACAATCCGTATTCCTCCTGATAACGCCTCATTTTGTCCGGCGCAAGCTCCGGAATTCGGCCCCTCACAGCCTCCAGCCATGCGTCGTCAATGTAAATCGGCGGCAGATCGGGATCCGGGAAATAGCGGTAATCCTTTGCGTCCTCCTTGGAGCGCATCGCATACGAGTATTCCTTGTTGTCATCCCATCGCCTTGTCTCCTGGATAACCGGCTTTCCCTCTTCCAGACGCTCGATCTGGCGTTTTGTCTCGCCCTCTATAGCGCGGGTAATGGCCTTAAAGGAGTTCAAATTTTTCATCTCTGTCCGCGTGCCGAGGACATCGCTGCCTTTTTCCCGCACGGATAAGTTGACATCCGCGCGCATGGATCCCTCCTGAAGCTTGCAGTCCGATGCGCCCAGATACTGGATCAGCAGGCGCAGCCGCTCTAAATAGGAAATGACCTCGTCGGCGTTTCGCATATCCGGTTCGGATACGATCTCAATCAGGGGAACGCCGCTGCGGTTGTAATCGACCAGGGAACAGTCCTCCCATTCATCATGAATCAGCTTTCCCGCGTCCTCCTCCATGTGGATCTCATGGATACGGATCCGTTTCTCCCCGCCCGCTGTGCCGATGGCAATGAAGCCGTCGCGGCAGATGGGCAGATAGAGCTGCGAGATCTGATAGTTCTGCGGATTGTCCGGGTAAAAATAGTTTTTGCGGTCAAATTTACAGAACTGGTTGATCTGGCAGTTGGCGGCCAGGCCCACGCGCAGCGCCAGCTCTACCACCTGTCTGTTGAGTACAGGGAGGGAACCCGGCATGCCGGTACAAACCGGACAGGTATGCGTATTGGGCGCGCCGCCAAAAACTGTGGAACAACCGCAAAATATTTTTGTGCGGGTGGCCAGCTCTACGTGAACCTCCAGGCCGATGATGGTTTCATATTCCTTTCTCATGTCACATTCCCTCCTTATCCCTGATCGGCAGGCGCCATCTGCCCCGGATCTTTTCATAGGCAGAGGCGGCCCGGAACAGCTTTTTCTCCTGGAAGCAGTCTGCCATGAGCTGCATGCCCACCGGAAGGCCCGCTTCGTCCGTCGCGCACGGAAGGCACAGGCCCGGCAGGCCCGCCAGGTTGGCGGATACGGTATAAATATCGCCCAGGTACATTTTCATGGGATCCTGCAGGCTCTCCCCCAGCGCCGGGGCCGTGGATGGCGCGGCCGGGCCCAGTATGATATCAAACCGCTCAAAGGCCCTGTCAAAGGCTTTTTTAATCAGCGCCTTGGCGCGCAGGGCTTTTAAATAGTAGGCGTCGTAGTAGCCGGAGCTCAGGACAAAGGCGCCGAGCATGATGCGGCGCTTCACCTCCGGTCCAAAGCCCTCGGAACGCGTCTTTTTATACATTTCGTGCAGATCCTCATACTCCCCGGCCCGGTAACCGTATTTAATCCCGTCAAAGCGCGAGAGGTTGGAGCTGGCCTCCGCGGAGGCGATCACATAGTAGGCCGGGATCGCGTACGGAACCATGCCCAGATCAAAGTATTCCACGCTGGCCCCCTGCTCCTTTAATCCCTCCGCGCCGGCCAGCACGGCTTTTTTCACACCCTCGTCCAGGCCCTGCCCCAGATAGTCGGACGGGATCCCGATCCGCAGGCCCTTTGCCTCCCCGGTTAAGGCTTCTGTGAAATGGTAATCCTCCCTGCAGATGGAGGTGCTGTCTTTTTTGTCATAAGAAGCCAGGATTTCCAGCAGGGCCGCGCAGTCCGCCGTATCCCGCGCAATAGGCCCGATCTGGTCCAGGGAGGAGCCGTACGCGATCAGCCCGTAGCGGGAAATGGTCCCGTACGTAGGCTTGATGCCCGTCACGCCGCAGAAGGAGCTCGGCTGGCGGATGGAGCCGCCCGTATCGGAGCCAAGCGCATAAAACGCCTCCCCGGCAGCCACGGCCGCGCACGAGCCGCCCGAGGATCCGCCCGGGACATGCGTCCGTTTCCAGGGATTCTTCGTGGGCCCGAAATACGAGGTCTCCGTCGTGCTGCCCATAGCAAACTCATCCATATTTGTCTTTCCGAGAATCACGGCCCCGGCAGCCTCAAGGCGCGCGACCGCCTCCGCGGAGTACGCCGGCACAAAATCCGACAGGATCCGCGAGCTGCACGTCGTCCTCATGCCCTCGGTGCAGATATTATCCTTCACTGCCGCCGGCACGCCCGCCAGAGGGCCGGCGAGCGCGCCGCTGTCGATCTGCTTTTGGACCTGTCTTGCCCGGGCGAGGGCCTTTTCCTCCTCAATGCTCACAAAGGCGTGGATCTGCGTTTCCTCCCTCTGTATCTGTGTAAGGCACGCCCTCACCGCCTCCTCGGCGGACACCTCTCTTTCCTGTATCTTCTTTCCCAGCTCCAGCGCTGTCATCTGTGCAATATCCTGCATATTCATCCAACCTCCTTCCCGCTATTCTACGGTGCGCGGAACTTTATACTGGCAGTCCTTCTTCTGCGGCGCATTCGCCAGCATCTGCTCCGACGCGTCGCTGTTTGTCACCTCATCCTCACGGAACACATTTTGGATGGAAAATACATGCGACATGGGCGCGACCCCCTCTGTGTCCAGCTCATTTAGCATGTCGATATACGTAAGCATCCGCCCCATATCCTTCTTCGCCGCTTCCCGCTCCTCTTCTGAGAGGGAAAGCTTTGCGAGGATTCCCACATATTCAATCATCTCATCATCAATCGTTACCGCCATTTTTTGCTCCTTTCCCGGGCGCAAATACGCCGCGTAATGCAATGTTGTCTAGAGAGCGTGTTTGAAAATTGCTTTCTGGCAGCTGTGCGTGCCACTTTGTGGGAGATTTGTGCCAAATGAACGCGGCGTAGTGGGCTACGTTAAGTGAATTTGGCACAAATATACCGCGAAGTGGGGCGTGCAGATGCCAGGAATGAATTTTCAAACACGCTCTAGGGAACCAGACGGCTTAAATCCCTTGGGAACAGCGAGGCTTCCCTCACATTTTCCTCTCCCAAAAGCTGCATGGCCATGCGCTCCAGCCCGATCCCCAGGCCGCCGTGGGGCGGCATGCCGTGCCGGAACGCGCTCAGATAGTCCTCCATGCCCTCTGTGTCCATGCCGCGCCGTCTGATCTTATCCATCAGCTCTGTATACGCATGGATCCGCTGGCCGCCTGTCGTCACCTCCAAGCCACGGAACAGCAGATCAAAACTCAAAGTATACGTCGGATCCGCCGGGTCATCCATGGCGTAGAACGGCCGTTTTTTGGACGGATAATGCGTCACAAACACGAAATCCGCATTGTATTTTTCCTTAAAATAGCGCCCGATCAGATGTTCCTCCTCCGGCTCTAAGTCATACGGATTGCGTATCTGCGTGTGGTACGCCTCGGAAACCAGCCTTTTGGCCTCGGAAAACGGAACCGCCGGAATCCGGGCCGTGTCCGGAAGTTCAACATGCAGGAGGGACAGCTCCGCGCCGTATTCCGCCTTTAAAAGCGCGGTCATATGCTGCAAAAAGCCCGTCTCCATGGCCATAATATCCCTGAAGTCCTCAATATAGCCCATCTCAAAATCCAGACCGGTATATTCGTTTAAATGGCGCTTTGTGTTGTGCTTCTCCGCCCGGAACACCGGGCCAATTTCCATCACGCGGTCAAAGACGCCGACCATCATCTGCTTATAAAACTGCGGGCTCTGCGCCAGCACAGCCGGCCGGTGGAAGTATTCAAGCTTAAAGACGTTCGCGCCGCCTTCCGCCCCCCTGGCCCCGATCTTGGGCGTGTGTATCTCCGTAAAGCCCTCGCCCTGGAGATACTCGCGGAATGCCCGCGCAATGCCCTCCTGTACCTTAAACCTCGCCCGCTCGCGCAGATTCCTGAGCGTCAGGGGCCGCATATCCAGCCTGGCCTCCAGGGAAGCTCCCAGCTTCCACTTTGACACAGCGACTGGCATCGGGACCTCCGGCGCGGAAAGAATCCGCACGGAGGTAAGCTTAAGCTCCACGCCGTGAGGCGCCCGCGCCTCCTTCACAATCCTGCCCTCCGCCTCCACAAAGCATTCTTCCCGGAGAGCCGGCGCCTCCTCATTTACAGCGCCCCGCTCCATCACAGCCTGCAGAATCCCGTCCCGCTTCCGAAGAATAATAAATACAATGTCGCCCATGTCACGGATGCTCAAAACCGCCCCGTTCGTCTTTACCACACAGCCGTCCTTTTCCTCTGAAAGCAGTTCCTGCAAATCCAAAACCCCGGTTTCCCTTTTTCCTGTCAAAAAATCCATGTGTTTTCCTCCTTCCCTTCTCACCGCGCGGCCCGGGCAGCAAACTTCCCTATGCGGGCCTGTGCAACCGAGCAGGGGAGAGCCCTCTACCCCTACCCGCGCGCGGAGCGCGTACAGCGAAGCTGCCAATTTCCTTACGCACCCCTGCGCATAAAAAATCCCGGAACATCGAATCGACATTCCGGGACGGGATATTCCCGCGGTACCACCCGCATTCGGAGAGACAGGCCGCGCCATATGCCCGCAAACCGCCTTTTCAGCGGCTCGCTTATATGCGGTTATCCGTTTTCTCCACTCTCATTCATGCTTAACGCGCACCTACGTGGCGGCCTACTTACAGAAACGTCCTATACATTTCTCAATATGCAAACGTCAAATAGATTTGCCGCCTGCGACAGGTTCAGCCGTCCGGCTCCGGAGTGTTCCCTATTGTCCCCTGCCCTCCTGACGCGGCTCTCAGCCGGTGACCGCGTCTTTCTGTCGGATTCTTTGGAACAGAGTCTCCTTCACTGCCTTTTAAAAAAGAAGACAAATCGGCCGCTGTGCGGCTTCATTGCCTTCTGTGCTTTATTTGTTATTATGCTCCTTACTATAAACCATTTTTTTTGATTTGTAAAGACCTAATAAATTTTTTTATTCATGTCTTAAGAAACCGGCGTAACTGTTCACAGGTTATCTGAATGATTACAGTTTGGCGGCAAAGGCGCCCTTACATCGCGTCAAGTCTGCGCTCGATTGCTTTTACCTTCATGCTCAGATTCAAAATCTCCAGCTCCATCCTTTCGCGTTTGCTTTCCATCTGCAGGGCCTCCTCCAGCCTCATTTTTAGGAAATCATGGCCTTCTCCTATTACATCGATCTTTGAACTGATTTCATTTTCAAGAAGCATCTGGGTTCTCAGCGCAATCTTCTTCGCTTCCCTGGCTTCCTGGCCCGCTTTAACCGCCGTCTCATGGGCCTGTGTTGCCGCTTCACTCGCCTGCGCTGCTTCCTCACGCGCCTGCTCAGCCGCCTCACGCGCCTGCTCAGCCGTCTCACGCGCCTGCTCAGCCGCCTCACGCGCCTGTTCAGACGTCTCACGCGCCTGCGCTGCTTCCTCACGCGCCTGCTCAGCCGCCTCGCGCGCCTGTTCAGACGTCTCACGCGCCTGTGCTGCTTCCTCACGCGCCTGCTCAGCC
>NZ_CALPCY010000032.1:0-56905 GCF_943193115.1 Otoolea muris | reverse complement strand
GGATATGACAAGTAATAGATGATGAAAAAATGACGAACTTTAATAGACCATGCGTCAAATATGGTTTATAATGGTATTGCTTATGGAATTAAGCGGCTTGCCCAAAGAGATCTTTTAGCGGGGAAGTCTTTGGCAAAGTCCAGGCATCAAGATGTTGGCACATCATGATGGAAAACAGGCGGCAGTACCACATCATAGACGAGCGGTATCTGCCGTCTTCTAATTTATAGTCTATTTTCTCACGTTTGTTACAACGCTCAGCAGATGTCCTTGCATTGTATTCCAATTTCCATTCTGCACTGCCACGTGGCGGGTCATTGAATAGTCTTGGGTTGTCTTTTAAAACAAGATGTACGTTTCTGCCATATTTGGCATCGGAACAAGGAGTATCACAAGCGCAATGCGGCGCGCCGCCTTTGGAAGTGATTTTGGGACAGCGGTATTTGATTCGTCCTTTTTTAGGCTCGACTGCAGCTTGTTTCATAGGAAAGCCTTTGGGACATAAAGGGACCCCATCCCTGCCTATGGTGATATCATCCTTATAAACAGGAGGCCTTCCGCATTTCCAGTTAAGGTCTATAAAAGGGGTAATATCATGGGTTCTGCAGTAATCATAAAAGGGCATTGCGTCATGTGCCGAGTCGAGAAGGAGCTTTTTGACGACGGCCTGGGGAAGCATCTGCTTCATGGAAAACCAGTTATATAAGAAACCATGGGAGTCGTGCCTGGAAGCAGGACCTAAAAATGGAAAAACGGGAAGGTCCTTTTCGGAGTCAGATGCCGTCAGCATGTATAAGTCATATCCAAAGTAAAAGCGGTTACGGTGGGGATCCCAGCCAATGCCGCAGTCCGGCTGGTGACAGATGCGGTCACATTTGCAATCATGGATGCCATTTTTCCAACAGTCACAAGTACGTGTTTTACGTTCCTGGGCAGCGGTGTAAACAGGGGTTCCATCGCCAGCCGGAGCCAGTTCTTTAAGAGATATAAGATTTTGGTCAACAGAAGCCTGAAGAAAAAAGGTATGGAAGATATCCCACAGCCTTGCGCAGGGAGCCATGCCAGAAGGAGGAGATTCCTCAAACCTGCGGAATAAATCCCCGACCGTCACTTTTTCAACAGGAGAAGCCTTTTGCTCTTTGCCTTTTGGCTTAAGAGGCTTTTCTTTAGGCGGGTGAAGGGCATTGGAAAGATTTTTATGATCGGACATCCAAAGTCGTTTGTGAAAGTCATAGAAAGTACCAACACCAGGAGCGCTGCCCACAGTAAAGCCGGAAATAATGGCATGAAGAGGATTCTCTTTGAGGTCAGCAGCAAATCTGGTGTAGGAAGTTATTTTGAATTCGACAGAAACAAGAAGAGCCCGGAGCATATCGGAAGGGAGTCTTGGTTCAGGTCCAAAGACGGAATAACGGTCCTGCATAAGGGTATCCACTTCCGACAGATCAAGAGACCGGAATTTCTCAAGGATCTGCCAGGAGGAATCAGATAAAGAATTTACAGCGTTAGGATAATATTTACGAAGCTGAGTCAGAACGCGGTTCTGATAGGCGGAATGCCCGCCAATGTTAATGGGTTTCAAAGAAACACACCTCCAAATCAAAAAGTCTGTTCCGGCAGTGCCGAAAGGATATGCCTTGTTAATTAAGAGGCGCGAAGCGCCGCATTTTTTTAGGCATTTGTCAAGTGCTTTTTGAAAAAAAGGTGGAGAAAAAATAAAAAAGGACTCTCAGAAGCCGCATAAATAAAGGCTTAAAGATTCCGAGAGTCTATATTTTGGAAAAGGAGAAATAGACATATAAATTCATATATGCTAAAATTAATACATTATTTATAGATAGTTTGCAGATTCATTTTCTAAAAAACATAATCTGTGCTTCCCCAATGACATTTTATTTGACATGAATATGTTTGACTTGTAAAAAGGAAAGGCAGCTTTTAAAGCGTATCTTCCGGTTGGGCCAGGGAAGCGGCGGAATAAAAGAATGTAAAACAGTAAGGAACAAAAGAAGGGGTAAACGGGTATGAGAGAATCAATTCACAGACCGGTTTGTGCATTGCTGGCGGGTGTGATAGCAATGTCAGCCATTACCGGATGCCATAATGAACAAGCGGCGTCTTCAGTAAATTCAAATGAAAGCAATATTTCGGAAAATGAAATATACAAAACAGAAATAAAATAAATACGGCGGATTCTGTAGCAGATTGGCAAAACGAACCGCTTCAGAAAAGCTCATCTACTAGTACAGCGAATAATAAGTTTCTGACTCATGAGAACAGCCATAAATGTTGATAAATCAAGCCTTGCTGAAAACGAATGTATCAGGAACTTAATTTATGCTGTACTAGTTCTCCTCCTGAGACAACGCCGTCTTCTGAAACTTCATCAACAGATGAATCAAAAGAGAGCTTTCCTAATGAATCTTCCGAACGGGAAAGGATCGTTGCAGAAGAAGCGAAAGAGGAACATAAGAATGGAATGACAGATGAACAGAGAAACTCCCTGAATATGTTGAATTATCTGACAGTCTTAACAAAGGAAATTAATGATTCCAAAGGGAGCAGGCTGTATCTGGAGGGCGTATATAATTTACTTCTAAATAACATCTATCCAAATGCCGTGGACATGAAAACGCAGGCCCATTTGGCGAACATACTTGATACACTCGAACGATACCGAATGATTGCGGTGAAGCGTGAACGCTTGGAATACATCTATGAACAAAACCGCGCCCAGGCTATGAGGCAGGTAATACAAAGTCCCTTGAGTGTTTTGAATGATGTGCAGTCCGGCAACTGGCTTAAGAGCGCTGCGGCTGTCGTTTACATGGCCGTGGATTCTTATGCAAGCTATACGGCTTACACACAGAAAACCGATATGGAGTATCTGCAGGACGGTTGGGAGCTGGAGGATGAAGAGGCTGATGAATTACATACCAGCCGTATGCAGGCATTTACGTATATGCTGGAAATGGTAAGAGGCGATGATTTATCAGGAGATTACGCGCTGAATGAACAATCAGTGGATGCTTTCATAAAGTGGAAACATAATTCCGCCGCCCGGAGAATTGCGTTCTTTGAATCCGAGATCAATACGTACAGGGCATTTGGCCCATATTGGCTCGCATTGGCAGAGGGCTATTTTGAATCCGGGGAGTACAAAAAGTGCCTGGACGCAATCGAGGAATATGAAGCGATTTCCACGCGCATTTTCAGAAAGGATTATGAGTACGCCAAAATACTTACAATAGGCATTTCCGCCGCCAGAGAAATATATGAAACAGATGAGTATGCAGAAAAAGCAGAGAAGTATGTAAATGCGATTCTTGAGCATACGGATCATACGGACTGGGCTCTCCGTTATTTTGCCGCTGAAGTTTATCTTGACCTTTATGCGCAGACCAACCAGCCGGAGTATGAAGAAAAGGCATATAAAATCGCATTCGATAATGTCAATTATCTGGTTGACGGACAGAGGGAACGAAATGCGGCGTATCTTTCAGATGTGGTTGAAATAGAGGCACCGAAGGGCGCCACAAAACGAGAGAAGGAAGAAATAAAACAGTATAACAAGATGTTAAAGGCCGAACGAAAAACGGCATTGCCCCCTGTTAGCGAGGTGCTGTATTTAAACTGCGAGCTGCTGTTTGCGCTGGCGGACAGGCTGGATATAGGAGAAGATGAGAAAAAGAGGATAGGCAGCATTCTTCATGAAAACGGGGAGCCTCTTTTCATGGTACGTCCGCTGGATGAGAAATTTTGGTTCACAGCGGGAACAGCCTCTGTAGCGGCAGAAGATATCACGGCTGATTTTGACGGAAAGAAGTTTTCTCTTCCGGCGGTATATGTGTCTGAGCATTCCCTCCTGAAAGTGACGGTGAAGGAAGCAGAAGGGCAGACCGTCATGGATAATTGGAACATCGATGAAGTGACGAGAAAAGAGGGGGATGCGTATACGGATTTTATGGCTGTCTATACAAGTGATACGGCTAAAAAAATCAATTATGCAGACGGCATGCATATCCGGATCGAAGTTACGCCGGCAGCAGAATATCCGGATGAGACGATCGAATTTTTATATAACGTAATCGGAACAAAGAAGCTGGGCGTATTTAACGGCGTCGGATTTGAGAGGATAACAAAATGATGAACAGATCGCCGCGGCGTTTCTCACAGTTGCCATCCTATGTTCATCTTTGCCAGCAGTTTCCCTTGCATATGACGTAAACGAACATGACGCTTACCTGGAACAGGTTCTCTTCGGCAGAGAGGACTATATAACATTGCAGTAGGAAGAGATAAAGAACAAAATTATGATGCTCGAATACGCCTCTTATCTGGCCATTGACCAGTCCGGGGGCAATGGGGAAGAAAAATTAAATTTTTTGAAAAGTAAGAAGGCCAGACATCTGCCAAAACTGGCGGAGTTTGATTTGACAGGCATATTTTATGGAAATCACAGGAATTATACACACAGAGGATGGGATTATGCGTATCCGGTTCCGAAAGATGAATCGCAGGACAAGGCGAACTGGCCGGCCCGAAAGAACATACTGCGATCCACGGTAAACAAAGTTTGTGACTTCGGAGACCGGAATCAATACAGAAGAAAAATTCAGGGAATATCACGGCTATGCAAAGAGGCGAATGGAGATCCTTGTCAGTTACATCCCCCTTCTACTCAAAAATGAGACGTTCTTCAGGGAGAAGTTTTCAGATAAATCAAAAATGCATATGAAATACGACAGCTATATGTCGCATTCCATATGTTATCTTAAATTTGCAGCAAAAAGAGCGCCGCAAGGCGGACAGGGCGTTTCATTCACAATGTACTCACAAAATCAGGGGCGGAGAGACTCCGAGAGTACATTTATACAAAAACGGAGGTAACAGCATGGAAAAATGGTTATATGTCATGACCATAAAAAAGGGAAAAACGTACAACAAGGTTACAAAAGCAGTCATTACAAGACACGTAGAGAACTTAAAGCATTTAGATGAAGCGGAAAAAATCCTGCTCTGCGGTCCGCTAAAAGGCTGCCCCGGCGTAGCCGGCATGGTTATTTTCAAAACAACAAGCTACGAGGAGGCCGAGGCCCTGTGCAGGCAGGAGCCGCTTGTCACTGAGGGATATGCAACATATACGCTGGCATCCCTGCAGGTAGCGGATAAAGATAACAACTATCTGCTGTGACAATAGCAAGCGGGCGTTTTTCTTCCTGTTACTGTTCACACCCCTGCCGGGCTGTGCCCAGTAACACGCTTCGCGATGCACACAAACCGCAAAAAACGCGGTTTGGCGCCGCTGCCCTCGGGTTTTCCGTGACTTTCGCTGCGCTGCACTCACAAAAAACACCTCGCATTGGCTGGTGTGTGAACAGTAACCCCTTCCTTCCTCTTAGCTTCCCTCAAAGGAAAACCGACTTGCCAAAACCAAAATTTTATGTAATAATTATCCGCACAGGCAAGCTGCGCGGAAAAAGCGGATGGAGATTTGCACGGTACATATTACACAGGCAGTCTCCGTCTTTTTATGCACAGGCCCGCGCAGGGGAATCTGCAGCCCGGCCCTTTTGGCGGGCCGCAGGGATTTGAAGGAACAGGAGTCATTTTATGGAAAAAACACAGTATGATGCGGACAGTATCACTGTCCTGGAAGGGCTGGAGGCGGTCCGCAAGCGGCCCGGCATGTACATAGGAGGCGTGGGGACCAAGGGCTTAAACCATCTGATCTATGAGATTGTAGACAACTCGGTGGACGAACATCTGGCCGGGGAATGCAGCCTCATATGGGTCACGCTCGAGGCGGACGGCTCCTGTACGGTAAAGGATAACGGCCGGGGAATTCCGGTGGAAATGCATAAAAAGGGCGTCTCGGCGGAGCGGATTGTCTTAAGTACGCTTCATGCCGGGGGCAAGTTTGACAACAATTCCTACAAGACGAGCGGGGGCCTGCACGGGGTGGGCTCTTCGGTGGTCAACGCCCTGTCAGAGCGCCTGGACATTGAAATCTATAAAAACGGAAAGATCCACCATGACGCCTACGAGCGCGGCATCCCCGTCGTGCCGCTTAGCGAAGGCCTTCTGCCGGTGACGGGCCGGACAAAGGAGCGGGGGACGAGGATCAATTTCCTCCCGGATCCGGAGATCTTTGAAAAAACGCGGTTTAAGGCGGAGTGGCTGAAAAGCCGCCTGCACGAGACGGCGTATTTAAACCCCGGACTGACAATCTACTATGAAAATAAGCGGCCCGGCGAGGAGGAGCAGGAGGCGTTCGCGGAGCCGGAGGGGATCGTGGCCTATGTGCGGGAGTTAAACAGCGCGAAAACGCCGATCCACGACCCGATCTATTTTAAAGGCGTGTCAGAGCAGATCGAGGTGGAGGCCGCGTTCCAGTTCGTGGACGCCTTTGAGGAAAATGTGCTGGGCTTCTGCAACAATATCTTCACCCAGGAGGGCGGGACGCACCTGGCGGGCTTTAAGACGCGCTTCACGACCATGATCAACGGCTATGCCCGGGAGCTGGGTATCCTTAAGGAAAAGGACAGCAATTTCACCGGCGCGGACACGCGCAACGGCATGACGGCCGTGATCGCCGTCAAGCACCCGGATCCGATTTTTGAGGGCCAGACCAAGACCAAGCTCGCCAGCGCGGACTGCACAAAGGCGGTGACGAATGTCAGCGGAGACGAGCTCTCCCTCTATTTTGACCGCAACCTCGAAGTGCTGAAGGCCATCATCGCCTGCGCGGAGAAATCGGCGAAAATCCGGCGGGCGGAGGAAAAGGCAAAGACGAACATGCTGTCCAAATCGAGGTTTTCCTTTGACAGCAACGGAAAGCTCGCGAACTGCGAGAGCCGCGAGGCCGAAAAGTGCGAGATCTTTATCGTCGAGGGCGACTCGGCCGGCGGCTCGGCCAAGATGGGGCGCAACCGCCGCTACCAGGCCATCCTGCCCATCCGGGGAAAGATTTTAAATGTAGAAAAGGCGTCTATGGACAAGGTGCTGGCCAACGCGGAGATAAAGACCATGATCAACGCCTTTGGCTGCGGCTTTTCCGAGGGGTACGGAAACGATTTCGACATCTCCCGTCTGCGCTACCACAAGATCGTGCTCATGACCGATGCGGACGTGGACGGAAGCCATATCGACACGCTGCTTCTGACCTTTTTGTACCGCTTCATGCCGGAGCTCATCACCAACGGCCATGTCTACATCGCCATGCCGCCGCTCTACAAGGTGATCCCCAAAAAGGGTGAGGAGGAATACTTATACGATGAAAAGGCCCTGGAGCGCTACCGCAAGAGCCACAGAGGCGAATTTACCCTCCAGCGCTTTAAGGGCCTTGGGGAAATGGACGCGGAGCAGCTCTGGGAGACGACCTTAAACCCGGAAAACCGGGTGTTAAAGCGGGTGGAGATCGAGGACGCGAGGATGGCCTCTGAGATCACGGAGATGCTGATGGGCAGCGACGTGCCGCCAAGACGCCGTTTCATCTATGAGCACGCGGACGAGGCGGAGATTGACGCCTGAATGAGGAGCGGCAGGAGAGGAAGGATATGGCAGAACGAATTATAACAACCGAATACTCAGAGGAAATGCAGCGCAGCTACATGAATTACTCCATGAGCGTGATCACGGCCCGCGCCATCCCGGACGCCCGGGACGGCCTAAAGCCGGTGCAGCGGCGCGTGCTGTACGATATGAGCGAGCTGCGCTTAGGCCACGACAAGCCGCACAGGAAGTCGGCGCGTATCGTGGGAGATACCATGGGTAAATACCACCCCCACGGCGACAGCTCCATCTATGAAACCCTGGTCGTGCTGTCCCAGGAATTCAAAAAAGGAATGGCGCTGGTGGACGGGCACGGCAATTTCGGCTCCATTGAGGGGGACGGGGCCGCGGCCATGCGCTACACCGAGGCCAGGCTTAAGAAATTCGCCGAAGAGGTGTATTTAAAGGATCTGGACAAGACCGTGCGTTTTGTCCCCAACTACGACGAGACGGAACACGAGCCCGAGGTGCTCCCGGTGCGGATCCCGAACCTCCTCGTCAACGGCTCCGAGGGCATCGCGGTGGGCATGAGCACCAGCATCCCGCCCCACAACTTGGGCGAGGTCATTGACACCGTTATCGCCTACATCGACAATCCGCGCCTTGGCGCGCCGGAGCTTCTGGGCATCTTAAAAGGCCCCGATTTCCCCACAGGCGGCATTATCGCCAACCAGAGTGAGCTTCCCGCCATCTACGAGACAGGGAGCGGTAAAATAAAGCTGCGGGCAAAGATGGAGGTGGAGCTCGGAAAGCGCCGGGCGGACCGCGACAAGCTCGTCATCTCCGAGATCCCCTACACCATGATCGGGGCGGGCATCAATAAATGCCTGACGGACATCGCCGAGCTGGTGGAGACCAAAAAGCTCCCGGATGTGGTCGACATTTCCAACCAGTCAAACAAAGAGGGAATCCGCATCGTCCTGGAGCTCAAAAAAGATGCGGATATTGACAAAATCAAAAATATCCTCTACAAAAAAACCAAGCTGGAGGACACGTTCGGCGTCAACATGCTGGCCATCGTAAAAGGCCGGCCGGAAACCTTAAGCCTCACAGGGATCCTCGCCAATTACCTGGAATTTCAGTATGAGAACAATACGAGGAAATACAAAGTCCTTCTGGAAAAGGAGCTGGAAAAGAAGGAGATCCGCGAGGGCCTGATCGCAGCCTGCGACTGCATTGACTTAATCATCGCCATCCTGCGCGGCGCGAAAAACCTAAAGGACGCCAAAGCCTGCCTCATGAACGGCGACATATCCCGGATCCGCTTCCGCGCGCCGGGCTTTGAGGAAGACGCCAAAGCCCTTCATTTTACGGAAAAACAGGCGTCAGCCATCCTGGAGATGCGCCTTTACAAGCTGATCGGCCTGGAAATCCTGGCCCTTGAAAAGGAGTATAAGGAAACGCTCAAAAAGATAAAGGAATACGAGAAAATCCTTTCAGGAAAGAGCTTTATGGACGCGGTGATCAAACAGGATCTCCAGGCAATCAGAGCCGAGTTCGCCGCCCCAAGGCGGACGCAGATCGAGGACGGGTCCGAAGCCGTGTATGTGGAAACGCCGCAGGAGGTCCGCGAGGCGGTCTTTGTCATGGATCGCTTCGGCTACAGCCGTCTCCTCGACCGGGCCGTCTACGAGCGCAACCGCGAAAGCGTGGAGGCAGAGCATGCGTGCGTCATCCCCTGCCTAAGCGACGATAAGATCTGCCTGTTCACCGACACCGGGGCCCTGCACCAGGTCAAGGTATCGGACATCCCCTGCGGGAAGCTTCGCGACAAAGGCACGCCGATTGACAATTTAAGCAAATTTGACGGGACGAAAGAGCACCCGGTGTATGTCATAAACCGCGCGGCGCTCTTGAAAGAAACGCTGCTGTTTGCCACCCGGGAGGCCATGGTAAAGCTCGTACCCGGAACAGAATTCGAGACAAACAACCGGACCGTGGCCGCCACCAGGCTCCAGGAGGGCGATCAGCTCCTCAGTATCCAGCCGGCGGGAGGCAAAAACGACATTGTCCTGCAGACCGCGGGCGGCGTATTCTTACGCTTTCCGCTGGAGGAGATTTCGGTCCTTAAGAAAAACTCCAGAGGCGTGCGCGGCATCCGCTTAGAAGAGGGGGATGAGCTGGGCGCGGTCTACCTCCTTGGCCCGGACGGGGATCAGACTGCGGTCTATAAAGAAAAAACCGTGCATTTAAACCGCCTCAAGATCGGAAAGCGGGATGGGAAAGGGAGCAAAGCGCGCGTATAGGAGACGCCGCGGCTGTTCTGTCACAGTTCAGATAATCTCTGAACTGTGACGCTGTTTCGGACAATTTCGTCAGTTTATCCAAAAAAATGAAGAAATATTATACAAAATGCCTATTTACAAATCTCTGAATCTGGTATATCATTCCCTCAGAACTGAAATCGATATCACAAAACGAACATAGATGTAAAAATGAAACGCCGGAAAAAGGAGGCGTCCGCAGATTAAAATAAAGAAAGGAAGGAAATCAGGTTATGCAGAAAATGTATGTAAAATTCAATGATGTGGAGCAGGTGAAGCATTTTGTAAATGTGGTGAACAGGGTGGAAGCGAATTTTGAAATCGGTTCCGGAAAAAGAGTCGTTGACCCGCGCTCCATACTGGGCGTATTTTCACTTGACTTAACACAGCCGCAGGAGCTCCGGTGTGATTCCGACGAGCTGCCGTTGGCTGATGCGTTCATGGCGTTTCACTGCAATGAAGACCGGCGTGCAGAGAGGGTGTAAATGGAACGCAGAATCATCTTTCTGGACATCGACGGGACGCTCACAGAGCCGGGCAGGAACGAGCCGCCCGAATCGGCGGCGGAAGCGGTCCGCCGGGCCAGGGAGCGCGGACACTGCGTATTCCTGTGTACCGGGAGGAACTATGACATGCTCCTCCCGCTTTTAAATTACGGATTTGACGGAGTCGTGGCGAGCTCTGGCGGCTATATCGAGTTCGGAAGGGCGATCCTCTACGACTGTCCCATGACCGGGAAGCAGCAGGAACGCGCCATGCGGATCTTAAGAGAGAGAGGAATCTACTGCACGGTAGAGTGCATGGACGGCTCCTATACGGACGAGGGCTTTAAAGAGTACCTTCGCGCCCATGCCTCGCAGGCAGGCTACAGCGACTTGCTCCGCTGGAGGGAGCAGCTCGAGGAATCCTTACATATCCGCCCCATGCGGGAATACCGGGGCCAGCCCGTGTATAAGATCGTTGTCATGAGCCCCTCGAAAGAAGCCTTCACAGAGGCCGGAGAGCTCCTGGCCGCTGACTTTGACCTCTGTATACAGGAAGAAAACAGGAATGGATTTACAGGCGCAGAAATCGTCAACCGCCAGTTTGACAAAGGACGGGCGGTAAAACGCGTGTGCGAATACCTTGGCGTCCCGCTCAATGCCTCCGTGGCGATTGGCGACAGCATGAACGATAAAGAGATGCTTGAGACAGCCGGGCTGTCGATCTGTATGGGAAACGGCAGCGAAGCGCTCAAGCGCCTGGCCGACGACGTGTGCCCGTCCGTGCGGGAGGATGGGATTTACCACGCGTTCCGGAAGCATCAGTTGATATGATGGCGCGGGCAGAAGAAAGCCGCAACCCGGATCAAAATCATTTTTAGAAGTCATTTCAGAAATCCGTCTGGAATATGCATTGACTTCATCCCGCCAAAGTGATATGATAAAGCTATAATAAAAAGGGCGGCGGATAACGCCGCCCTAAGGCCATTAATGATTGCACATGCAATCATCATCTGACCCATCACGCTCTAGTACGCCGTTTTTTAATTCCTCATATACTAAGCACTCGCTATTTGCATCATTACCGCGTTGTCGTCAGTCAACGATGCCACCGCATCGTCTCCTTCGATCCCCATCCCCGGCCGCTGCATCCATCCCGGCTTTATCCAGCTAATCACCCTCGCTGATTCCAAATTCACCCCCTAACCGCGCTTTAAAAACTGTCAATAAAGAACTTGTGCAAAGCGCGCAGGATTTTTCTTGACAGCTCCTAAATTATTTGACATTGATCCGCCAATGTGATAAATTATTATTAAAATCAAAGAGCCGCGACCGGAAAGAGCGGCATGCCGGCGGAGGGCAGTGATGATGGAGAGATTCGACTATTCAGAGGACATAAAAGCATGTATCGGGAGGAACCGGGAGGAGATTGTGCGTCTGGGGCGCGAATTATTTCGCTTCCCTGAACCTGGCTTCAGGGAAGTGAAATCAAACGAGATTCTCACTTCTTTTTTATTCCGAAACGGAATCCCGGTCCAAAACGGCCTTGCTCTCACCGGGCTGCGGGCTGATCTCGGGAGCGGGGACGGCTATCACATCGCCCTGGTGGCGGATATGGACGCCCTTCTTATTAAAACCGGGGACAGAGAGCTTGCGATCCACTCCTGCGGGCACAGCGTCCAGACCGCCGTGCTGGCCGGCGTGATGAAGATGTTAAAGGAAAGCGGCCTTGTGGACAGGCTGGGCGGGACGGTCAGCTTTATCGCCGCCCCGGCAGAGGAGTTTATCGACTTAGAGTACAGGAAAGAGCTGGTGAGGGAGGGAAAGATCCGCTATCTGTCCGGCAAGCAGAACCTGATCGCGGACGGCGTGTTTGACGATATCGACTGCGTGATCTCCATGCACATAAACGGGGACAGCGGCACGCTCTTTGACGTGGGTTCAGCCCTCGCGGGCTTTATGGTAAAGCGGGCCGTCTTCACCGGACAGGCCGCCCATTCCGGCGCGGCTCCGCATCTGGGCCGCAACGCGCTGCACGGGGCCAGCCTGTGCATGGACGCCATTGCTTATATGAAGGATCAGTTCCCGAAGGAGGCAGGGCTTTCGCTGCACCCGGTTCTCACCTCTGTAAGCGGCGGCGTGAATATCATTCCGGACCGGGCGGTTCTCGAGAGCTACATCCGGGCCAATACCCTGGATCAGCTCCTGGAGGCGGGAGAGAAGTTCGACCGGTGCGCAATCCACTGTGCAAAGGCTTTGGGACTGGAATGCGCGATCGGGAACGAGACGGGCTACATGCCGCTGAAGCAGTCGGATGCGTTAAACACCGTCGTGCTGCGGCAGATGAAAAAGCTCTGCGGGGACGATGCGATCGTGCGAAACGTCGTTTCCGGGGCCTCGGGCGACGTGGGCGATCTGGGTTATCTGCTCCCCACGGTACAGTTTGGCTTCTCCGGCGTAAAGGGCCGGATCCACAGCGGCGATTTTGCGATCGCAGATGAAGAAAACGCCTATATCCGCACCGCGCAGGTCGTGCTCGGAACGGTCTGCGAGCTTCTGGCCAACCCGGATTTGCAGGTCAGAAACGGGGATTTCGCAGAGCGGAAGGCCTATTACTTAAAGCGCTGGCTGCGTCAGGACAGCGGCCGCTGATGCAGCACACGGGGGACGTTCCCCCTGCCCGATAGTAAGGATCTGTCCCGAAATTAATTGCGAATTTATTTTGAGACAGTTCTCAAGCATACATTTTTAAAGGAGGACGATTATGTCAAACAACATTCCAACCCCCCACATCGCGGCAAAAGAGGGCGAGATCGCGGAGACGATCCTGCTGCCGGGCGATCCGCTGCGCGCGCAGTACATCGCGGAGCATTTTCTGACTGATCCGGTTCAGTTTAACGCTACCAGGAATATGTTCGGCTATACGGGAACCTATAAGGGAAAACGTGTTTCCGTCATGGGAACCGGGATGGGATGTCCGTCGATCGGCATCTATTCCTATGAACTGATCCATTTCTACGGGTGCAAAAATTTAATCCGCGTCGGGACCGCGGGCGCGATGCGCCCGGAGGTGAAGGTGCGTGACATGGTGTTTGGCATGGGCGCATGCACCACGTCCAATTATGTAAAGCAGTTCAGGCTGCCGGGCGATTATTCCTGCATCTGCAGCTTTGAGCTTCTGGAAAAGGCGGTCCGCGCGGCGGGGGATAAGGGGCTCGCCTACCATGTGGGCAATATCTTAAGCTCTGACATGTTCTACAATCCGTCCATCCCGCCCATGGGCGTCACCTGGGATCAGATGGGCGTCCTGGCTGTGGAGATGGAGGCCGCCGCGCTGTACAGCAACGCCGCCTATGCGGGCGTCAATGCGCTGTGCATCCTGACCATATCGGATTCGGCCGTGACCGGGGAAGCCACGACGGCCGAGGAACGCCAGACCACGTTTACGAACATGATGGAAGTGGCCCTGGAACTGGCCTGACAGGGGATCATGCAAAAAGGGGATAACGATGGCAGAGGAAATTTTACGGGTCGAGGATCTGACAAAAATCTATCCGGGCGGAGTTCTCGCCAATTATAATATCAATTTCAGCGTCAACCGGGGCGAGATCCACGCCCTGGTGGGGGAAAACGGCGCCGGAAAGTCCACCCTGATGAAGATGCTGTTTGGAATCGAGGAGATCACCAGCGGGAAGGTGTTCCTTCACGGCAAGGAGGTACATTTCAGCTCCAGCAAGGACGCGATCGCGCACGGGATCGGGATGGTGCATCAGCACATGATGCTGGCGCCGTCCCTGACCGTGGCGGAAAACCTGGTCCTGGGGATCGAGAAGAAAAAGGGCCTGTTCCTGGATAAGAAAAAGGCGATCGAGGAGACGGAGGCCATTTCAAAAAAATACAACCTCCATGTGGACGCGGGGAAACGGGTGCGCGACATCTCGATCGGGATGAAACAGAAGCTGGAGATCTTAAAAACTATGTACCGCGGGGCCAGTATCATCATTCTGGACGAGCCCACGGCGGTTCTGGCGCCGCAGGAGACAGAGGAGCTGTTCGAGCAGCTTCTGAACCTGAAAAAAGAGGGCTATACCATCCTCTTCATCTCGCACAAGCTGCACGAGGTGAAATATCTCTGCGACCGCTTAACGGTCTTAAAGGACGGGCGTTCCATAAAGACCTGCGATGCAGCGGATGTGACGCCGGAGGAGATATCGAGGCTCATGGTAGGCCGCGATGTAAAACTCGAATACGAGAAGACGAAAAAGGAGTTCGGCGGGCGCATCCTGCGCGTGGAACATTTAAATTATACGGACAAATTCGGCTCAAAGAAGGTGGACGACTTAAACTTTTCCCTGCGCGAGGGGGAGGTGCTCGGCATCGCCGGCATCGAGGGCAACGGCCAGAAGGAGGCCATGGAGATCCTGACCGGGAACCGGAAGGCGGAGAGCGGCTCCGTGCTCTATAAGGGGCAGAACCTCTGTGAAAAGAGCATTGCCGAAAACCGGGCGCTCGGCATTTCCCATGTGCCGGAGGACCGGCATCTGGACGGCAGCGCGCCGGAGATGAGCGTGCGCGACAACCTGATCGCCGCAAGCCTTACAAGGCTCTCGAAAAAGGCGATCCTTGATACCACGGCCATTGAGGAATACTGTGCCTCGTGCGTGCGGGACTTTAAGGTCAAGACCGCGAGCCTTGATATCAGCATCAGGAGCCTGTCCGGCGGCAATATCCAGAAGGCCATTGTCGCGCGGGAGTTCACGGCCGGGGCGGATGTGATCGTGTTAAACCAGCCCACCCGCGGCGTGGATGTGGGCGCCATGGAATTTATCCACAAAAAGATCCTGGATATGCGGGAGGAGAAAAAGTCCCTGATCCTCGTCAGCGCGGATCTGGCGGAATTAAAGGCTCTAAGCGATCGGATCATCGTGTTCCATCAGGGGCGGGTCGCGGGCGTTTTGTCCGATGTCCCGAATGTGACGGAAGAGGAGCTGGGCCTTTATATGCTGGGCTTAAAACACGATCCCAAAGAGATCCTTGAGGAGGCGTAAGATGAATAAGAAAAAACGATTTGACTGGTACGGCGTCATCCGCGTAACGGCCTCCATCCTGATTTCCCTGGTCATCGCGGCGGTCATCATCTTTGCCGTAGCCGACGATCCGGCCACGGCCCTGCACAAGTTTTTGCTGGGGCCGTTTTCAACCAAACGGAACTTTTTCAATGTCATAGAAACCATGATCCCGCTGGTTTTCTGCGGGCTGGCCATCAATGTCATGCACAAGAGCGGCCTGTTTTCCATGGTGGCGGACAGCTCCTTTTACTTTGCGGGCGTCGTGGCCGCCAGCCTTGCGATCGCCTGCCCGATGCCGAATATCCTCCATCAGATCGTCATCCTCGCGGCCGCGACGGCGGTGGGCGGCGTCATCGGCGTGATCCCGGTCCTGATTAAGAAAAAGACCGGGGCCAATGAGCTGGTGATTTCCCTGATGATGAACTATATCTTCTTCAACTTCGGGTACTGGCTGATCCGCAACTGTTTCCTGGACGCCTCCAACGGCTCGTTTTCCATCGGCTTTGCGCCGACGGCCAGCCTTGGAAAGCTCCTGAAGGGCACGAACACGCATTTCGGCCTTTTCATCATGCTGGCCGCCGTGGTTTTCATGTGGATCCTGATGGATAAGTCGAAATTCGGGCGCGCGCTGCAGATTACCGGCGCGAACGAAAATTTTGCCCGCTATGCGGGCATCCGGATCGGCGGCGTGGTGCTGGGCTCCCAGCTCATCGGCGGCATGCTGGCCGGTTTGGGCGGCGGCGTGGAGATGATCGGCATGTATAAGAAATTCCAGTGGATCACAGCCCAGACGTACGTGTGGGACGGTATCCTCATCAACCTTCTGGCAGGGACGAAGCCGCTTATGATCCCGGTATCGGCCTTCTTTATTTCGTATATCCGGATCGGCGCGCTCGTGATGTCAAGGGGAGGCGATGTCGATTCGGAGATTGTATCCATCATACAGGGCATCATGATCATGCTGATCGCATCCGAGCGGTTCCTGTACCGGCTCAAGAAGAACAAAGAGGAAAAAGAGGCGCTGCAGAATCAGGCGGCTGAGGCAGTGGAAGCGTAAAGGAGGGGGAACATGAGCTTTCTGACAAATCTTGATTTCTGGTTTACCACGCTCCGCTGTACGACGCCGGTGCTGTTTGCCACCATGGCGGCCCTGATCGCGAGCCGGTCCGGCATGCTCAACCTTGGGCTTGAGGGGGCGATGACCGTCGCCGCGCTCTGCGGCGTCCTGGGGAGCGGCTTTACAGGCAGCCTTTTCGCCGGGGCGCTCTGCGGCCTTGCGGCGGGGACGGCCTTTACCATGCTTTTGGCGTATTTTGTGCAGCATTTAAAGGCGAACCGGGTGGTGTCCGGCGTGGCGCTTAACCTGGCGGCCAGCGGCGGCTCGGTCTTTTGCCTGTATTCCATCACAGGAGACAAAAATGCCAGCAATTCCCTGGCCTCCGCGGCGTTTCCGGCATTTGATATTCCGGTGCTTAAGGCGATCCCGGGGATTGGGGATATCGTCTCAGGACATAACTGTTTGACTTATGTGGCATTTATTGTTACAATTTTACTATTCATTGTGCTGAATAAAACAGCCTTTGGCATCCACATCCGGGCCGTGGGCGAATCGGAGGAGGCCGCCCGCTCAGTGGGAATCAATGTGGAGAAGATCCGCTACCAGGCTATGCTTCTGAGCGGCCTTTTAGCTTCCCTTGGCGGCATGTACCTTTCCATGGGCTATGTCAACCGCTTTACCTCCGGCATGGTGGCCGGGCGCGGCTATATCGCCCTGGCCACGAACGCCATGGCGGCCGGCAACGCGCTGATGGGCATGGTCAGCTCCGTCCTCTACGGCTTTGGGAGCGGCATATCCATCTATCTGCAGAACAACAACGTGGATCCATACCTCATTACCATGGTTCCGTATGCGTCCATCATCGTGTTCTATGTGCTGTTCAGCTTCTATTACAAGGTGAAGCGCCAGGGAGAGGATTCACTGTCATAACAAGCAGATATCAACGGGCGTTCCTGCAGCCTTTGCGCAGCGCAAAGAGGGTGTGATCGTTCATGTAGCAGCAGCGGGCGCTGCTGTATACAGCCCGGCAGGAATATGGACAGCAGCCATCTGCAGGACGCCCCTGATATATATACCGCAGCCCTGGAGGCATTGCCTTCACGGCTGCCAGTCTTTATGTTCAAGGAGGATTTATGAAAAAATCAATCAGAAAAGCAGCAGCCATTGCCCTTACGGCCGCCATGGCCGTTTCCATGACCGCCTGCGGCGGCGGTTCGGATGCCCCGGCAGAGACAAAGGCCCAGGATGAGGCGGCAAATCCGGCTCCGGAGAAAGGGGAGGCGGAAAACGGCGGGGAAGCCGCCGCCGCGGACGGCGAAAAGCTCAAGCTGACCCTGTGCATCGGCCGGAAGAATGATTTGTCATTCCAGCAGTCGGCTTATGAGGGGACCGTGCGGATCCAGGAGGAGATGGGCGATCGGTTTGAGATCAATGTAGTCGAGATGGGAGACGACACGACCAAATGGCAGGCGGCCTTCTATGACGCGGCGGACAGCGGCGCGGATATCATCGTGGGCACCGGTTTCCAGAATAAGGAGAACTTTGAGACCATCCCGCAGGAATACCCGGATACGAAATTCATCCTTTTCGATCAGGATGTGGATTACAGCGTCGGCGATCTGAGCAATGTGCTGACCGTGCTGTTTGACTCCAACCAGTCAGGCTTTCTGGCCGGCGCGGTTGCGGCTTACTACACGACCGGGGAGAATGCGGCCAACACGGACAAGACCATCGGCTTTGTGGGCGGCACGGAGAGCACAACCATCAATAATTTCATGGTAGGCTATGCCGAGGGCGCGAAGTACGTGGATCCGGAGATCAAGATTTTAACCGCTTTTGTCGGCGATTTCATGGATACCGCAAAGGCCAAGGATCTGACGAACGCCCAGATTTCCGAGGGCGCGGATATCGTTTTCCAGGTAGCGGGCGGCGCTGGCAACGGCGTGATCGAGGCGGCCGCGGAGAAGGACGGCGTGATGGCCATCGGCGTGGACAGCGACCAGTATCTGGCGCTGGAGGGCTCGAACCTGCAGCCGTCTGTCATCACCTCCAGCTTAAAGCGCCTGGACAACGCGTTATTTAAGATTTGCTCCGATTACGTGAAGGATCCGTCCTCCGTACCCTTTGGGAGCACGGCAACCTTCGGCCTGGAGGATGACGCGGTCGGGATCGTGTTTAATGAAAACCTGACAAAGAGCATCGGCGAGGAAAATGTGGCAAAAGTGGAAGAGATTCTGGCAAAGATCCAGAGCGGCGAGATTGTTGTTTCTGCCGCGGCTGATCTGACGGCCGATGAGATTAAGGCGATTGTAAACGAGTAAGAGAAAGAAAACGGCGCGGCGCGCAGGGAGATCCCTGTGCGGCGGCATGCGCAGAGGATGGGGACGAAGGCGGGAAAGGCGTTCTGCGGCCCCATTTTCGCGCGGCGCTATCCTGCGCGCTGTTTAAAAGGTATTTCGTACAGTTGTATAGTGAACGACAAAAATTTTTGTTTTTGGCGTTCACTGCGCCGATTTTGCGCTGTGTGAAACGCAGCATCTACCTTTGCAAAATCGTGCGCATCCCCCGTAGTAAACGACAAATTATTTTGTCGTTTACTATAACATTTTTTAAGAAGGAGGCGTTCATTGCAGGGGATCATTGACAGCCATGCGCACATCTGCGGAAAACTCCTGTTTCCCAGATGGGACGCGGTCATAGAAAGGGCAAAAAAAGCCGGTGTGGAGCGGATCATGATTGTCTGCACCGAAGTGGAGGAGGCCGAACGGGCCATTGAAATCGCCGCCCGCGATCCGATGTTTGACGTCGCGTGCGGTTTTTACCCCAACGATCTTTTAAAAGTAACGGAAGCGGACTGGAGCCGGCTTGAGCGGCTTGTGAGGGAGCCGCAGGTAAAGGCGGTGGGAGAGATCGGGATGGATTATTTCCCCTATGAGACAACGGTTCCCGGAAAGCTTCAGAGGGAGGCGTTTATCCGCCAGATGCGCCTGGCGGGGGAGGTTGGAAAGCCGGTGATCATCCATATGCGCCTGGCAACGGAGGACACAAAGGCCTGTATGAGAACCTATCTGAAAACGCCGGGAATCATGCACTGCTACAGCGGCGGTTATGAGGCGATGGGCGATTTTCTGGATATGGGGATGTATCTGTCCTTTTCCGGGAATATTACCTTTGAGCTGGATGATGTATCAACGCAGAAAGCCGTAAAAGAAGCGCCGCTTAACCGGATTCTGGTGGAAACCGACGCCCCGTCGCTCACGCCGGCCCCCATGCAGGGACAGGACAATGAACCGAGCTATATCTCTTATGTCATTGATCATATCTGCCGCCTGCGCGGCATGGAGCGGGAGGCCCTGATTCAGGCGATCGGGGATAATTACAGAAGGCTGATAAGGAGAGGAATACGTGATTAAGATTGAACCAAGGAATAAGAGGGAGCTTCTAAAGGCCGCCCTGGGAGAGATAAACGCGGATCTGGCGGTAACTAACTGCCGGGTGGTCAATGTATTTACCGGTGAGATATATCCGGCTGTGGTCTATGTGAAGGACGGGTTTATTTCCCATGTAGAGACAGAGGTCCTGGACGGTCCGTATAAGGCGGACAACGTCTATGACGGACAGGGGCGTTACCTGATTCCGGGGCTGATTGATTCCCATATGCACATCGAAAGCTCGATGATGACGCCGCGCAATTTCGCCAAAGTCGCGATTCCCCACGGAACCACGACCATCATCCATGACCCGCACGAGCTGGCCAATGTATTCGGCGCGGAGGCCGTGCGGTATATGCATGACAGCGCGTCGGATCTGCCCATGCGCCAGCTCGTGGACATCCCGAGCTGTGTGCCGGCCGTTCCGGGCTGCGAGAATGCGGGAGCCAGCTTTTCGGCTGCCGAGATCCGCGAGCTGGCCGCTTTGGAGAGGGCCGTGGGGCTTGCGGAGGTCATGGATTTCTACGGCGTGATGAACGGGGACGCGCGGATGATGGAGATCATTGAGGCAGCGTCCGAGTGCGGCCTGTATCTGCAGGGGCATGCGCCTGGGCTTTGCGGAAGGCAGCTCTCCGCCTATCTGTGCGGCGGGCCGAACACCTGCCATGAGACGACGGCCGGGGACGAAGCGCTTAGAAAGCTGCGCGCCGGCATGTATGTCGATGCCAGAGAGAGTTCGATCACGAAAAATGTGGAAGCGATCTGGAACGGCGTAAAGGATATCCGTTTCTTTGACACCCTGACGCTGTGCAGCGATGACCGCGAAAGCGACGATCTCCTGCACACCGGCCATTTAAATGCCGTGGCGCGCCGGGCGATCGAATGCGGCATGGATCCGGTTCTGGCCATCAAAAGCGCGACCATCAACACCGCGCGTGAGATCGGGGTTTCCCGCCTGGGGGCCATCGCGCCCGGCTATGCGGCGGACATGGCGCTCACAGAGGATATCCGCACCTTGTGGATGGACGCGGTCTTTTACGGCGGGAGGCTCGTCGCCGAAAACGGCCGCCTGACCGCGCCCATTGAGGATAAGCCGTATGAGCTGGAGGAGAGGAATTCCATGAAGCTTTCCGGGGTTTCACTGGAGGACTTCATCCTCGCGCCGCCTGTCAGAGAAGGGTGCGCGCGGGTAAATATCATGGAATATGAAAGCCTTACCGCGAGCCTTACAAGGCTTACACAGGCCAAGCTTCCTGTCCGGGACGGCCGTCTGGAGCTTTCGGAGGGCATGGCCTTTGTGGCCGTGTTAAACCGTCACGGCAAAGGCACAAAGGCCCTGGGGATTGTAAAGAATTTCGGGCTTTTGGAGGGCGCGGTGGCCTCCACGGTTTCGCATGACTCGCATAACCTGACGATCGTATACCATCAGCCGGAGGATGCGCTTGCCGCCGCCAGGGAGCTTATCCGGCAGGGCGGCGGCATGACGGCTGTAAAGGACGGAGCGGTGCTCCACACCCTGCGCCTGGAGGTGGGCGGCCTGATGACAAAGCTGGACGCGGAAACGCTCACAGAGGAGGCGGCCAGGATGAAGGAGACAGAGCGGTCGCTGGGGATTACGGCCCCGGAGAATCCGCTTCTGCGGATTGTTGCGCTGGCGCTTCCGGTGATCCCGGATGTGAAGATGTCGGATCTGGGGCTGGTGTCTGTGGCGGAGCAGAGGATTTTGCCGGTGTTTTTGTAAGGCGGAGGGATGTTTGCTGAGGGGGACGCCCGGAGCAGGAAATGGAATAGAATTTATCGAAAAGGAGGTATTTCAGATGCAGACAATTGATCCGCAGAGCTGGAAGAAGGATCTTCCGGAATTCAAAGAAAAGACAGAGGCGTTTTATGCCGGCGAGCTCGATAAGGGGGCTTATAAGGGCTTTTCGGGTTTTTACGGAAGCTATGCGCAGAAGGGGGGCAAGGCGAGTATGCTGCGCCTGCGCATGACGGCCGGCCGGGTGACGAAGGAACGGCTTCGCTTTGCGGCGGATTCTATACGGCGCTATGAGGTTGCGAGGGTGCATTTTACGACGTGCCAGACGATTCAGTTCCACGATCTGGGGCCGGAGGCGGTCTGTGGGATCATGGAGCAGGCGCTGGATGCGGGGATTGTGACCATGGGCGGAGGCGGGGATTATCCGAGAAATGTGATGTGCTCGCCCCTGTCAGGTGTTGAGAAGGATGAATATTTTGATGTTCTCCCGTGGGCCGAGGCGGCCGGGGACTATCTGATGAATTTTATAAAGGCAAAAAAGATGCCCCGCAAGCTTAAGGTGGGATTTTCCAATTCGCCGAAGAATTTAACACATGCGACCTACCGCGACCTGGGCTTTGTGGCCAGGGAGGACGGGAAGTTTGACGTCTACAGCGCCGGAGGGCTGGGGAACAACCCGCGCTTTGGCGTGAAGGTGGCGGAGGCTGCCCTGCCGGAGGATATCTGCTATTATATCAAGGCCATGTGGCTGACCTTTATCGCTTACGGCGACTACGAAAACCGCGGCCGGGCCCGCACCCGCTATATGCAGGAGATTCTGGGAAGCCCGGAGAAGTATAAGGAAGCATACGGGGAAAAGCTTAAGGAGGCGTTTGAAGGCGGGGAGGATCTGAAGATTCATGTATCCGCCGGGCAGGCGGCAAAGCAGGGCGACGGGAGCGCTGTGAGCGGCCCGCGTGTCATAGAGCAGAAGCAGCCGGGGCTTTACGCCGTGATCTGGCATCCCATCGGGGGCCAGCCGGCGCTTAAGAATCTCTGCGCCTTAAGCGATGCCGTCCAGGGCATGGAGGACGTGGAAATGCGCCTGGCCCCGGATGAGACGGCGTATATTATTAACCTTACCGGGGACGAGGCCAAAAAGGTTCTGGAAATCACAGAGGACAGCGCCGCTTCCCTGTTTGAGACGTCTGTAAGCTGTATCGGCGCCAGCATCTGCCAGATCGGAGCGAGGGATTCCCAGGCGCTTCTGGCGGCCTGCGTAGAGGCCGTGCGCGCTGCCGCGCTCCCGGACGGCGCTTTGCCGCAGATCCATATCTCCGGCTGCCCGTCCTCATGCGGGACCCATCAGACCGGCCTGATCGGTTTCCGCGGGGCGGCGAAGATAGTGGATAAAAAGCCCCAGTCCGCGTTCATGCTGTATGTGGGAGGCTGCGATATACAGGGAGAGGAAGCGATGGGGGGCGAACTCGGGACCATCCTTGAGACACAGATCCCGGAGTTCCTTGTAGAGCTTGGAAAGACCGTTGCGGCAAGCGGAATGGACTATGCCGGCTGGAAGAAGGCAAATCCGGACGGCGTGAAGGATTTGGCGGCGAAATATGTGGCGTAAGAATATCTATAGTAAACGACAAAAATAGTTGCCTTTTACTATAAACCCTCCGGGGGATGCGCACGATTTTTGTATGGTAGTTCTGCGTTTACATGCAGCAAAAATCGGCGCAGGAAACGTCATAAAGAAAACATTTATGACGTTTCCTATAAATGACTGCTATGCAGACGGCAAAGCAAAGTAGTCGTTTTGATCCTGGGTAATATAGAATGTAATAGTTCAGACGGGGAATCTTCTTGCCCGTTTACGCCGGACAAGAAGCATCGGATGTCCATCTGATGGGGAATCTGGCGGAAATTTAGGCGTTAAGCTTGCTTATAAGCCCAAATTTCCGCCAGATTCCCCGCCGTCTGAACTGTTACTATATAATTCCGGAAATACTGAAAAAGGTATTTTCGGGATTGTTTTATGCACAGGCCCGCAAAGGAAAGTTTGCTGCCCTGGCGGCATGCGGGCTGTGCGGCGGGCAGGGAAAGATGTATCTTCCCCTGCCCGATTACACACGGAATTATATAGGATGCCTGATGAATTTAAGGAGACTGGGTATGGCAAAAATTATTGAATTATTTAACCACAAAGGCGGTGTGAGCAAAACAACAACGACATTTCATATTGCATGGAAATTAACACAGCATAATAAAAATGTTTTGCTTGTAGACGGAGATCCCCAATGTAATCTTACGGGAATGTTTTTGGGTGAAAAATTTGATGAGTATTATGAGAATGATTTGACAAAAAATTTGAATATAAAGGATGCGGTCAGTATGGCATTTGCGGGCAGGCCGCAGCCTATAGCAGCAATAGAGTGTCCCAGCCATATTAAAAACGAAAATCTTTTTATCATTCCCGGACATATGAATTTATCAGAATATGATTCTTCTTTAAGCCTTGCTTTAAACAGTAATAATGCAATTGTAACATTACAGAATCTCCCGGGAGCCTTTTATGAATTAATACAAAAGTGTTGTAAAAAATATGAAATAGATTATGTATTTATAGATATGAATCCGGGTTTAAGCGCTATGAATCAGACATTTTTTATTTATGCAGACGCATTTATCGTTCCTACAAATCCGGATCCTTTTTCGGTAATGGCATTAAAAACGTTGAAAATGACGCTTCCGAAATGGAAGAAATGGGCCTTACAGGCAAGGGAATTGTTTAGGGAATCATCATACCCGTTACCAGTATGTGATATGAAATTTATTGGTGTGCTGATACAAAGATTTTATTTAAGAAATCATAAAGCAGCTCGTCCATATACTGGAAAAATATCAGAAATTAAAAAGTATATCGAGACTGAGTTTTCTGAAGAATTAAAAAAATATGATATGGTTTTTGATATTGGAAGTTTAATGGAAGAGGGATTAATCGCTGACAGGTGCTTAGGCGAAATAGCGGAGTTTGGCGCATTGATACAAAAGGCAAATGACTCGATGCTGCCAGTTTTTGCACTAACAAAGGCGGACATGGGTACTACCGGAAATGCATTTGACAGTATGGAAAAAAAGAGAAAGATTTTTGATGAAACATACGATAAAATTGCTAACGTTATAATGGAGTTAATTTAAATGTTGAGTTCATACAAAAGATTTTTTACTCTTGTAAAAGATACAGAGAATGTGGAAGTTTTATATAATTATTTCAATACGTCTGTGACAGCGCCAGTTGATACCAGTGACTTATTACGATGGCAATGGGTTCAGTGTATATCCGCTTTCGACAAATTGATTCATGATTTGGTCAGAGTCGGCATGTTGGAAATTTTTATGGGAAAAAGATTGCGGACGCCGAAGTACAGTACATTTCAAATCGATATACAGACATATGTAGATATGGCGGACAATATAAATGCCGTTTCAATTCTGGAACAAAAGATCATATTAAAGCACGGCTTTCTGGCTTTTCAGGAACCAGGGAAAGTTGCTGACGCATTATCCTATATTTGGAATGAGAATGATAAATGGGGAAGGATTTCAGGCTTGATGGCGTTAAACAGGAATGATTGCGTAACATATTTAAAAAATATTGTAATAAGAAGAAATCAAATCGTACATGAAGGGGATTATACGGATATTTATTCTAAGAGACAGGATATTGACCCCGAGGATGTAATTGATATACGGAATTATATCCTTAAATTGGGAAAGGCGATATATGATTGTGTAAGCTTGGAGAAGAAAGGCAGCTAAGTAATGCGGCTACGGCGGTGACAAAAGTAAATCAAAATGTTACTGTTCAGGTAGCAATGTCATTTAGTTAAAATAAAAGAACAAGAACTATTATGATTCGATCTTGATTTCACACGAGAAATTCTGCTGTCTCCGCTATAATTAGCAACATAAATGTAGCTAAAGGTGGATCAAAGCGCATTGCCGGGAAATTTGTGGCATGACCAATAGACAGATTTACATCTGCCTCAAAAAAGGGTATGATAGACACTGGCGGAACTGTTTTATGCGGCCCGATAAGTAAAATACCGAGGCCTTCGGAAATGGGCGGTTTTCAGTCTGGGATACTGCCGTTCATCCCTTAAGGGAACCAATTCCTTCAGGAGCAGGGAAGCCACCTCTAATAGGCCTTTCTTCGTGTGTGGACGTAGAAAGGCCCTACAAATATGCGCAGCCCTCGTAAAATTTACCCTGTATTCATATTTGGTCTCCCCCTGTTCGAGCACCATCTGTCGGATAAAAGCTTCCGTCAAATTATACGCGATCAATTTTGCCCAAATTTCTTGCTTGATGAATTCGGGCTTATAAGCATGGAAGTTGCTTAATCCGATGGTATATTTGAGTTTGCGAAAAGAGGACTCGATACCCCAGCGGGAAAAATAAACCGCTTTGATCCGTTCCGGTGGGAATTCCTGCATGGGGAGATTGGTCACGAGGCATTCAAAAGAGCCATCGTCTAAAGGAAACCTTACAATACGCAAGGATAAATCATAGGTATTTTTAGAACCATACTCAAGGAAATCAAAGGAAGCGTCCTGGTCCACAAACCGCCGGTACCAGCCGTCCTTGATCATGATTTTTGAGGAATGGCTGCGAGTAAGGGTGACGTTTACCGTGATATCAAAGGAGTCTTCCTGAGGGAAGTCAAAGTTTCCCACGAGTCCTTTTGAGTGGATGTCCTTGGTGCGGAAAAGAAAAAACTGCCCTTTTGCCAGAACATGGGCCATATTATTATAGGAACAGTATCCCCTGTCCCCGATAAAGATGTTTTTGGTATCGGGAAGGCTCTCCTGCCGGTCAACCATAGTACAGAAGGCCTGGAATTCATCTTTCTTATGTACGGGCTGAATGAGGGCATCGGAATAAGTATGGAGGGAGAGGTCATAAAGAGCATTCAGGTGCATGCTGTAGAAGCCTTTGGCGGAATGACCTTCTGAAACAAAGAACTCCTCAGAGGCCCAGCGGGGCTTGCTGAAGAAGGTAAAGGAGGAGCCATCGGCGGCAAGGAAGCGGTAGCCGGAGGGTTGCTGGGGAAGAAGGAGGAGGAAATGATTGAAATGGCGGAAAACCAGTTCCAAGGCTTCCGGCAGGAGTTTGTCCCGCTGCTGGTTGAGCGCGGAGGCAGAAGGCATGTGTGGGTCCAGATCAAAGAAATCCAGGAGTTCAATTCTGGTAGAGGAGGAGCCCTGGGAAACCAGGAAAGTGATTAATTTTTCAGCAGGAAGCTTCCTGGAGCGTGTCAGATCAGAGTCAGGGCGATGGGTAAACTCTGAAATCACGGACGAAGTAATGGATACGGCGGACAAAAACGAAGATTTAATGAAATTGCAAGTCATAAATGAAGAACCTCCTTGTAGTTAAAAGTAAGAAAAAAACCTTTTGTCTAACTACAAGGGCCGCTCTCGTTACGTATAAAAATAGGATTCATAACGAGAGCGGCCGCACATTATTGCCTGTGTGTCAAGTCCTTTATGGGAATTTTTAAAAAAATTGAAGAAATTTGGGTTACACCTTACGTTGAGATAAATTGCAATAGCTTAACTAAATGACATTGGTTCAGGTAGGTCTGCGCAATGCTTACGCTGACCGTATGATAACCTGGGCTGGCGAGCAAAAATCCCATCGACGCAGGCGATTTTCATGGATTTTGGCTGATTTCTGTGAACACATGTGAACAGTGACATCAAAATCTGTCCCCGTTTTTCACCCGGAAACGATTGATTTTTTCGCCAAATTGGTATAGGATAATTACAATTCACAACCCGCGCTTTTTATAGCGGCGCGGATCAAATGCGACAATGAGGAGAAGACCAATGAATATGGAAAAAAAATTACGCGTAGGTATCCTTGGCGCGACCGGCATGGTTGGTCAGCGCTTTATTACCCTGCTGGCGGGGCATCCCTGGTATGAGATCACGGCGCTGGCGGCCAGCCCGCGTTCGGCGGGGAAATCATATGAGGAGGCGGTCGGCGGGCGCTGGAAGATGCAGTCTCCCATGCCGGAAGCCGTAAAAGGCATGACGGTCATGAATGTCAATGAGGTGGAGAAGGTCGCGGCCGGGGTGGATTTTGTGTTCAGCGCCGTTGACATGACAAAAGACGAGATCCGGGCCATTGAGGAGGCGTACGCGAAGACGGAGACGCCGGTCGTTTCCAACAACAGCGCCCACCGCTGGACGCCGGATGTCCCGATGGTGATCCCGGAGATCAACCCGGAGCATTTTAAGGTCATCGAATTCCAGAAAAAGCGCCTGGGAACGAAGCGGGGCTTTGTGGCCGTAAAGCCGAATTGCTCGATACAGAGCTATGCGCCGGTTCTTACGGCCTGGAAGGAATTTGAGCCGTACGAGGTAGTGGCCACAACGTACCAGGCGATCTCCGGGGCGGGAAAGACCTTTAAGGACTGGCCGGAGATGGTGGAAAATATTATCCCCTACATCGGCGGCGAGGAGGAAAAGAGCGAGCAGGAGCCGCTGCGCATCTGGGGCGAGATAAAGGACGGGGTTATTGTAAAGGCGGACAGCCCGGTGATCACCTGCCAGTGCATCCGCGTTCCGGTTCTGGACGGGCATACGGCGGCCGTATTTGTGAAATTCAGGAAAGCTCCGTCAAAAGAGGAGCTGATCGAGGCGCTGAACCGTTTTGAGGGCCTTCCCCAGACGCTTGCGCTTCCGAGCGCGCCGAAGCAGTTCATCCGCTACTTGGAGGACGACAACCGCCCGCAGGTAAAGCTGGATGTGGACGCGGAAAAGGGAATGGCAATCTCCGTGGGGCGTTTAAGGCCGGATACGGTCTATGACTGGAAATTCGTGGGCCTTTCCCACAACACCCTGCGCGGCGCTGCCGGCGGGGCCCTGCTGTGCGCCGAGCTTTTAACGGCGCAGGGATACATTCAGGCAAAATGATGTGAAAAAGGAGAGGTGCGAGATGTATGAGAAGGTGAAATTCGGCGAGCTGCCGAACGGGCAGGAGGTACATGAGTACACGCTGATTAATAAGAACGGTTTATCCGCTTCATTTCTTGATCTGGGCGGTATCTGGGTGAGCATGATGGCGCCGGACAAAACAGGGGCCATGGCGGACGTTGTGCTCGGCTATGACACCGTAGAGGCATATCTGGGAAATGGCGGCCATCTGGGGGAGATCGTGGGAAGAAATGCCAACCGCATCGGAAAAGCTCAGTTCACCCTGAACGGGACGCTCTGCAGGCTTACGGCCAATGACGGGCCAAACAACCTCCACAGCGGGACAGACTATTACAGGAACCGTGTCTGGGACGCGGCGATCCGGGAGACGGACGACGGCGTCAGCGAGCTCTGCCTGTCCCTGCAGAGCCCGGACGGCGATCAGGGTTATCCGGGGAATGCAAGGATCAGCGTGAGCTATACCCTGACCGATGAAAATGAGCTGAAAATCCAGTATTACATGATCTGCGATCAGGATACGGTTGCCAACATGACCAATCACGCATATTTTAATATGGCCGGGCATCAGAGCGGCAGCGCCATGGGCCAGGAGGTCTGGATCGACGCGGACGCTGTGACAGCGGCGGATGCTGAGTCGATCCCCACCGGGGAAATCAGGCCCGTGAAGGGGACGCCTATGGATTTCACACAGATGAAACCGATCGGGCGCGACATTGACGCGGACTACGATCAGCTCCGCTACGGCGGCGGCTATGACCACAACTGGGTGCTGAACCATGAGCCCGGAACATTTTCGCTGTGCGCGAAAGCCTGCGATACAGCGAGCGGCCGCGCGATGGAGGTGTATACGGATCTCCCGGGCGTCCAGTTCTATACCGGAAATTTCCTGGAGGCCAGGCTTCCCGGCAAGGACGGGATCCTGTACCACAAGCGGGAGGGCTATTGCTTTGAGACGCAGTACCACCCGGATTCCGTCAACCGCCCGGAATTCCCGTCCCCGTTCTTAAAGGAAGGAAACGAATACAGGACGACGACGGTTTACAAATTCGTAACGGTTTAAGCCGTTTAGACGACGGGTTAAGATGAGACAAAACATCATAGTGAAAATAGCATAAAATGAGACAAATCAGCATAATGAAAACAGGCGGCCTTGTGAGGCTTCTGGCCTCCGTAAGCCTTCTGACCGTGACGATCATATGGGGCAGCGCCTTTGTGGTGATGAAAAACTCCATTGACGTCATCAGTCCCTCCTATCTGCTGGCCTACCGGTTTACCGTGGCGGCCCTGGGGATGACGGTTTTATTCTGGAAGCAGATCAAAACGATGCGCATGCAGGAATTTGGGCGCGGGCTTTTGGTGGGCGCGCTCCTGTTTGTGAGCTATTATTTTCAGACGTATGGGCTTAAGTACACGACAGCCAGCAAGAATGCGTTTATCACCACGCTTTATGTGATCCTGGTTCCCTTTCTGCAATGGCTGTTTAACCGGATCCGGCCGGCCGGGCACAACCTGGCCGCGGCCGTGATCGCGGTGATCGGCCTGGCGCTCCTGTCGCTGAAGGGGGATTTAACCATAAATTTCGGCGATTTCCTGACCCTGATCTGCGGCGTCTGCTTTGCGGTACATATCATTTTTCTGGAAAAATATACAGAGAACACCAGTCCTGTCAAGCTTACGGTGATGCAGATGGGCACAGCCGCGGCGCTGTCATGGATAACGGCCCTGGCCACGGAGGGGAGCTGCGACCTAAGCGTATTTACACAGCCCGGCGTGCCGGGGGCGGTGCTCTATCTGGGCCTGGCGAGCAGCATGCTGTGCTTCCTTTTACAGACCGTGGGGCAGAAATACTTAGACGCGGCGACGGCGTCGATCCTGCTCTCCTTTGAATCCGTGTTTGGCCTGGTCTTTTCAGTCCTGTTTTTAAAGGAGCCTGTGACGCGTAAGATACTGGCCGGCTGCGCCCTTATGTTCTTCGCAGCCATCCTGGCGGAGTACCGCCCGGGAAAAGAACGCGGCAGCGGCTGTCCGGCTGACTGAAGCGCCGCGCAGGCGTACAGCCATAGTAGCGCGGCCGCAGCCATAGAGTACCGTAGCCGGCCGCCGCGGCTACCCCGGCCATAAGCCGCGCAGGCATGCCGCAGGCGGCCGTAAAAGACGGAGAAATATAAATGGCAAAATCATTATTTATTGCAGAAAAACCAAGCGTAGCCCGCGAGTTCGCCTCGGCGCTCAAGGTGTCCGGCCGTTCAGGCGACGGGTATATCGAATCCGCGGACGCGGTTGTGACATGGTGCGTGGGGCATCTGATCACCATGAGCTATCCCGAGGCTTACGATATAAAATATAAGAGGTGGAGCCTTGAAACGCTGCCCTTTCTGCCAAAGGAGTACAAATACCAGGTCATTGAGGGCGTTAAGAAGCAGTTCCAGATCGTGAGCGGCCTTTTAAACCGCGGGGATGTGGATACCATCTATGTGTGTACCGACTCCGGGCGCGAGGGTGAATATATCTACCGCCTGGTGGCCCAGATGGCCGGGGTCAGGGGGAAAACGCAGAAGCGCGTGTGGATCGATTCTCAGACAGAGGAGGAGATCCTGCGGGGCATCCGCGAGGCAAAGGATTTGGCGGAATATGACAATCTCGCCTCATCCGCCTACCTGCGCGCCCGGGAGGACTACCTGATGGGAATCAACTTTTCCAGGGCCCTGACCTTAAAATACGGCCCGTCCGTATCCGGCTTTATGAAAAGCGGGCGCACGGTGATCTCCGTGGGCCGGGTCATGACCTGCGTGCTGGGCATGGTGGTGCAGCGGGAGCGGGAGATCCGCAGCTTCATAAAAACCCCGTTTTACCGCGTGGTCGGCGCGTTTGGAGAACAGGAGGCGCTCCTTGAGGCGGAATGGCGCGCGGTTCCCGGCTCGCGTTATCACGGCCATCCGTGCCTTTATAAGGACAACGGCTTCAAAGAGCGAAAGGACGCAGAGGCGCTCATCGCCTCCATAACGGAGCCGTCCGGCGTCGCCGTGTCCGTGGAAAAGAAAAAGGAGACAAAGAACGCGCCGCTTCTCTACAACCTGGCGGAGCTGCAGAACGACTGCTCCAAAATGTTCAAAATCAGCCCGGATCAGACGCTGAAGGCCGTGCAGGAGCTGTACGAAAAGAAGCTGGTGACCTACCCGCGAACCGACGCGAGAGTGCTCTCCACCGCGGTGGCAAAGGAGATTAAGAAAAATTTAACCGGCCTGCTCGCCTATTCCCCAACCGGCGCGTATGCGAAGGAGGCCCTGGAATCCGGCGCGTGGAAGGGCATTTCCAAAACAAGATATGTTAATGACAAACAGATCACGGATCATTACGCCATCATTCCTACCGGGCAGGGCTTAGGCGCGCTGCAGGGCGTCTCCGGCTTAAACGCCAGTATCTACCAGGTCATCGTGCGCCGTTTCTTAAGCATCTTTTACCCGCCGGCCGTTTACCGCAAATATGCGGTTGAAATCGCGACAGGGGGAGAGCATTTCTTTGCCAGCTTAAAAGTCCTCAAGGAACCCGGCTATCTGAAGGTATCCGCGCCGGCAGGGCGGGCGGGGCAGGAGAAAAGAGAAGGGATGGCGGGCGGGGCGGGGCAGGAGAGTTCCAAAATGGAGTCCGCGAAGCTGCGCCAGGACAGCTTCGGGGCGGTTCTTCAGAGCGGTCCCGGGGAGGAGGCGTCTGATGATCCGGGAAATGCCAGGCCGGAGCTGATCGCGTTTTTGGAGAGCCTGAAAAAGGGGGCGGTCCTGCCTCTTTCGGGTCTGGCGGTGAAAGAGGGGGAGACATCCCCGCCCAGGCGCTACACATCCGGCTCGATGATACTCGCTATGGAAAACGCCGGGCAGCTCATCGAAGATGAGGAGCTGCGGGCCCAGATCAAGGGAAGCGGCATCGGGACCAGCGCGACCCGTGCGGAAATCCTGAAAAAGCTTGTCAACATCCAATATATGGCCTTAAACGGCAAGACCCAGGCCATCACCCCGACCTTTCTGGGCGAGCTGATCTATGAGGTCGTCCTCTGTTCCATGAAGCAGCTTTTAAATCCCGAGCTGACCGCGAGCTGGGAAAAGGGATTGACGTACGTGGCCGAGGGAAGCATTACCTCAGAGGAATATATGCAGAAGCTCGAACGTTTTGTCGCGGGGCGGACGTATAACGCGATCCACAACGCCGGCCAGGCCAGCCTGCTGCCGGCATTCCGCGCAGTGGCGGCCAATTATCCGGCCGGAAAAAAAGAAAAGAGCGGGGCAAAGCAACCGAAAGGAGATGTGAAGCATTATGAATAAAGAGCAGACAAAAATCACAGAGCTTTACGATCTGACGCATACGCTGGCGGCAGATTACCTGTCGCAGTTTACGTATCCGTGGGAAGCGCTGCAGGGGATCAGCGATTTTATCATTGAACTGGGAAACAGCCTCGATGAAAACGAGTATGAAAAAAGAGGGGAAAACATCTGGATCCACAAGACGGCCAACGTATTTCCAACCGCCTTTTTGAACGGTCCGCTTATCGTGGGAAAGAATGCGGAAATCCGTCACTGTGCCTTTGTCCGGGGCAGCGCGCTCGTCGGCGCGGGCGCGGTTGTGGGCAATTCCACAGAGCTGAAAAACGTGATTCTGTTCGATAAGGTGCAGGTTCCGCATTACAACTATGTCGGCGACTCCATCTTAGGCTACAAGGCCCATATGGGCGCCGGATCCATTACCTCCAACGTAAAATCCGATAAGCTCCTGGTCCATATCCACGCAGAGGACGGAGAGATCGAGACCGGCAGGAAGAAGGCGGGCGCATTCATCGGAGACGAGGTGGAGATCGGCTGCGGTTCCGTTTTAAATCCCGGAACCGTGATCGGCAGGCATACCAACGTGTACCCCCTGTCAGGCGTCAGGGGATGCATTGACGCAGATTCCATCTATAAGAGACAGGGAGAGGTTGCCTTGAAGCGGGAGAGGGAGTAGACGGTTGCGCGGAAGTCGGCCCGGGAACCTTGGAACCAGGGAAAATATGTAACTGGGGAAATATTCAACTGATAAAATATGATTCTGTACGGGTTTTTTTAAAAGAATGAGGGCTGTCTGCAGCATGCCGCAGACAGCCCTCCGCCTCTCTCAAATTCCTCTCCAAATAAATATACCAAATATGTAGCACAAGCCTTTCAATGATGTAAAAGTTACAAGAACTGCTGATGGTTTAAAATGCCCTTAACGGGACAGGAGGAGCCGCATCCTTTTTCAGGTTCGCGATCTCCTGTTCGAGCTTGTCAATCCTCAGCCTTAAGCTGGAAAGCTGCACCTCCCAGATGAGGGTTTTGTCATTTACCTTGATTGCCTGGTTGAGCTTGTCGATCAGGTTCCCATGATTCTCCGCCAGAAGCTGGATGTTATGGTTTGTCTCATTCTCAATGGTCATCTCAAGGTTTGCAGCACGCAGGTTTAATTGTTCAATCTCTTCACGTAATTGTTCGGTTGTCAGCTTTAACTGTCCAACTTTTTGGCCTAAGCTGTCGACTTTGAGCTCCAACTGATCAAATTTTTGCTCCAGGTTATCGACTTTGAGCTCTAACTGATCAAATTTTTGCTCCAGGTTATCGACTTTGAGCTCTAACTGATCAAATTTTTGCTCCAGGTCATCGACTTTGAGCTCTAACTGATTGAATTTTTGCTCCAGGTTATCGACTTTGAGCTCTAACTGATCAGCTTTTTGCTCCAGGTTATCGACTTTGAGCTCTAACTGATCGAATTTTTGTTCCAGGTTATCGACTTTGAGCTCTAACTGATCAGCCTTTTGCTCAATATTATCGACTTTTGACTCAATATTATCGACTTTTTGCCCTAACAGATCAACCTTTTGATTTAGTTGTGTTACATCTCCTCTGAGCTGCAGCAACTGTTCACCAGACTGACGGTTTTCCGTCTTTAACTGCCGGACATCCTCCTTTAACTGCCCTATGTCTTCGTGAACGGGCTGCAGCGCCGCCTTTAGCTTTTGATCCAGCATTTGCTCCATCATGCCGGATATGGCAAGCAGCAGTTCGTTATCATTGTTGCTCAATGTTTGGTATACCTCCTTTATTTGATACGTGTATTATAGCATAATAAATATGTAAAGTCACGGAATTTTTGAGAGAAACCGGATATTTTCCTGTGGCGGCGGGCAGCGGTTCATGCTTTGCATGCGTTGCCGGGAGTTATTTATAATGCTTATTGGACCGGCTGACGACATCTACTCTTCCTGTTTTTTTCAGCCAGGAAGAGATTTCGTTGGCATCGGACGGACTGATCTTGGAGCCGAGTTTTACCTCTTTGATCTGTATATCGCGCTCCACTTCGACATAAAGCCTCGGAATCTGGAAAATCTGTTCTTCAATTTTGGGTGTATAGGAGCTTCGGATCATGCGCACCTCATCCTCGTAGCTGTATTCGTCACTTTTAAACAGGAAACGGATTTCATTCAGGCAGTCCGCTACAAAGCTCCGGACGGTTTTGGCCGCCTTATCCCATTGAATATTTTTGTGTATATATTTTTGGCCGGTCTCGGACAGACAGCAGTCCATTTCGTCCAGAAAGCGCCATATGCCTTTCATATGCTCTAAAATTTCTCCGATCCCGGATGGAAGCGTTTCGCTGCTGCCAGCCGTCTCCTTCATCTTCCAGAGGTCTGTATTTACATACTGGATCCGGTACAGCGGATAGTCGTTATCAGAGTAATCGGAAACCTCGGTCAGGGTTCCGCCGCCTTTTCGGACGTCAAAAAAATCATCCCCGAATATGACAGAGCAGCCCTTTGCGTCATCGGCATACGGAATCCACATATGTATCTGATCCGCCTGCCCGGAAAAACTGCCAACATAGATATTTTCATTGATCGACTCCATCGAATCCTTTTTGGAGGAATTTTCCAGATAGGGGAAATAAGTCCGGAGCTGTTTGGCGGCATCGTCGCCCTTGCGCAGAGCCTTCATCATTTCTATAAAACACTCCCCCTCAAAGGAGTCGTTCATGTAAACCGTGTTCCACAGACGCAGCTTGGGCGTGCCGGCGCCGGTCGTTTCCAGCAGCTTTTTCAATGTGTGTATTTTTGTGTAATGGACAGGGGATACCGCCGCTTCACTGTCATCCCCGGAAACATAGCGGCATAATTCTTTTATCTGCATGATCGTTTCGTAGACAGGGAATAAAACCGCGAGTATTTTTCCTCTGTCCTCCGCGCTGAGCCAGCGGAATATATCCGTGTCTAAAAAATGGCGGAAGAGGCTGTAGCCTTCCTCGCGCTCACCCAGCCGGATCCTGGCAAAAGAGCGGTAGAGCATTTTGATCCGTTCGTCTGTATCCGCCGTCAGCGTTTCATTCCGGAAGGAAGCGCAGGCGCGCTCTCTTTTATCCACTTCTTTAATAAAGCGGGCCAGATTAGCGCATGCCTTTATGGAACAGACGCCGGTGGAATATCTCAGCTTATTTTCGATGTTGGAAATCAGTTCTTTATCGTTCCAGTTTTTCAGCTCCAAAAGCGAAATCATAGCCGCAAGCCATCCGGAGTAGGTGTGGACATTATAGGGAGACGCAGCGTCGGATTTCTCAAAATATTTCCGGGCCTCTGTCAGAGCCCCAGCGGACTGCTGGGCCTTCCCCCCGGCCATGTGGCAGTATGCCAGATAGCGGTTGGCGACAGCGTCGGCTTCATTTAAGCAGAGAACCAGCTTAAACTGCTCCTTTGCCTGTTCGATATTATTTGTGCGCAGGTAGCATTCGCCAAGATTATTTCTGATTTTCTTTATATTATCCCTTCCCAGCCGGGAAAGCATCCGCTCATACTTACGGAGGATTGTTTCATAGCAGGCCTGCGCCTCCTTATAGTAGCCAAGATTCAGCAGGCACCAGCCCAAATCAATTTCCGACAGCAAATCGCCTTCCGGCAGATCCTCCAGCCATATGTCCGGCTGTGCCGGCATGGTATCAGAGGGCGCGTCCGGTTCGGTATTGGGCTCCGTATATTCAGCCAGTATTTTTTCCAGATAGTTCTTCGCCTCATAAAACTGTTCCTGACAAATCAGGTTCAACGCCATGTTATAATAGGCTTTCAGGCCGATGGTTCCCTTTAATATGTACGGGGACTGCTTATAAAGACCGCGGAATATTTCATGCGATTCGTCCCATTTCCCACACCGTTGATAGAACAGGCCCTGCAGCAGGCGCACCTCCTGATCATAAGGGTTATTCTTAAGAAGCTTTTTAAATTCCTCCTCAATTTTTCTCCCGTCCAGCAGGGGTTCGTGGAGGCTGCATTTCAGCGTATGCAGCGTAGCAAAACGGTTGTGCCCCTCTTTCAATTTGACAAATATCTCCCCATACGACATATCAAGGAAGCATAGTCCATTTTCTGACGTTGTAAATTTTTCCGGAATACGAATATCTGCGTCGGCCTGCATGGCTATCTTGCGCAGGCAGACGCCTAAATTATTGGCCGCATCAATATTTGCACTGTCTATATTCAAAACAACTTTGCTGAGCTCCTGCGCCAATTCATAATCGCGGCTTTTCTGATATGCGATTCCCAACTGTACCAGGGCCTGGGTCATGTATTCTGTGTAAAGGCCGGAATCTACCGTCAGTTCCGGAATTGTGCCCGGATCAAAATGCACGGATTCCATCTGCGCTAACACATGTTTATGTTTTTTAAGCTGATACTCCCAGGCATGGTCCGGATCCTCGTAAACCGACGTCAATATTTTTACGATCGTCCAGAAGGTGATTTTTGCTTTCTTCAACTGGTATAAATAGCGCTCTGCCCTGCCGATATTGACGGAGGCTTCGAGCCACAGATGCGTTTCCCACAGGGCAAAGGTTTCCTTTCCTGTTTCCCGGGCGCACAGTTTTGCCTTAACCGATTTAAATTCGTCTTTTGCCCTCCTGTAATCGCTCCTCTGGCCATATTTTCCGATATTGCGGAAATATTTTCCAAGGTTAAGCTGTACCATCAGATTCAGGAAATCGCGTTTTTCAGGTTCAAAGCTCTGTTCCAGCAGTATAAGCGCCTGCTGATAACAGCCCAGGGGATTAAAAAAATATTCTCCGAGAACCTGTCCTCTGCGTAAAAGAATGTTGCCCTTTACCAGATGGGCCAGCTTCCTCAAATCCTCTGATTTCTGATACGAGTTCCAGTTTTGTTCCAGATCTTCAAGAATGTTAAGAAATATCCTGTCGGCAGGTTTTTTATCACTGCTATTTGAAGAGGAATTGTTTTTGTCAGACAGCGGGTCCGGCTCGTCCGGCTGGCCAAACCTGTCTGAAAACTGATTGTCTGCCTTTTTAAACAGGTGCTGTAAATGAAGCCATTGTTCTTTGTCATTCCTGGCATTAATGTTGTACTGTGAGTTCCAGTCGTTAAAATAATCCATGAAGATACCCCCTTTAGCAGAAAATGAAATGATACCAGGCTCAAAAGATCTTTAGCCGCTGGCATCATGAAATACACCTAAATGTGATTCATGATGAAAAAACGAGTATAAAAATGATTGTAACAATTTAAATATAACGTTCAGGCGACAAAAAAATAATTATTCTGCGGATTTTGACAAATAAATATTGTGAAATATTTCGACAGATTTTATTATTTCTTAATGATGCATTATTACATTTACGCCGGAATTTGCGCCAGAGAGGGGAGCGCTTTAACGCGCGGGCGCGATGAAAAAGCACAGGGCGGCCGATAATGGGTAAACATCCGATCCAATCCAGAGAACATATTCCTGAAAAAGCAGCCGGGAAACAGGAGAGCGGCAGCGCATGATCCGAAGATTAAGAAAGTCTTTCACATTTATTCCCAGAAGATTTCGCCCCGATGAGTTGACGGAGGTATAAAATGATGTTATAATCAAAAACGTTCATTAAGGAAAAAGACAAAATATAACGGACAGTTTCAGACAGAGAGGCTGTTCCCGCACAATATTATAAGTGGATGAGATGAAGCATTGGCACATGGAGTCGCGCTTATATGGTCATATCGGAACCGTATTTCACAGAAAGAGGTTTTTTACCCGTTTTTCTGTGTGATGGCGAAGCTTACCCAAAATTGGGATAAGCCGGACTCCGGTATGCCTGCTGTGTGGGAGCGGCTTTTTTTATTTCCGCGGGAGTCGCGGATGGATGAAAAATGCAGCGGCAGGCAGGAGGCGGGCTTCATGTGGTATGTCATACAGGTGTCGGGCGGGCAGGAGGAAGGGACGGCGCGCCTGATGCAGAAACGGATTCCGCGGGACATTTTGACGGAATGCTTTATTCCCCGGAAAGAGAGAAAAAAAAAGTTCAAAGGCATATGGCGCCAGGTGGAGGAGATCCTGTTTCCGGGCTATGTCTTTGCCGTGACGGAGGCGCCGGGGGAACTGTTTCTCCGGCTTAAGGCCGTGGAGAGGATGACGAAGCTTCTGCGGGAGGAGACGTTTTTCTATCCGCTTTCCTCTGAGGAGGAGGAGATGATCCAGGGGATTGGGGATAAGCGCCATGTGACGCGGATCTCCAGGATCGTTGTGGGACCGGAGGCGGGCCGGGATCGGGAGGTCGTCATTCTCGACGGGCCGCTGAAAAACCAGGAGGGGCGGATTGTGCGGTATAACCTTCACAAGCGCGAGGTCACGGTGCGGATTCCGTTTATGGGGAATGATGTGGAGCTGCGGCTGGGGATTGAGATGGTGGGGGAGAGAGGGCGGAAAGCCGGATCGTAATAGGAGTCTGAGGAATCGGGCTCTTTTTTGTTGGATTTTGGCAGGAAATGGGCTGCAGAGAGGTGTTGGGGTGTATGTTCAGAGCGGATCAGAATATGGGAAATATGTGTAAAAATACGTTGGGACACGGGAAACGATGGATCGGCGCGGGGCTGCTTGCCGCAGGGGTTGCTATCCTGTGTGCGATCGGCAAAAGACGTGGCGGGAGAAACAATATGGGGAGAAAGGCGTCCTTTTATGAGCGGATAGGGAAGCGGGGAATCGACACGGCGCTGTCCTTTCTGGGACTGATCGCGCTGGCCCCGCTTTTCGGGCTGATTTCCCTTGCCATCGTGATAGATGATCCGGGAAGCGTGATGTTTACACAGAGGCGCATCGGAAAAGGGAAGACAATCATTACGATCCATAAATTCAGGACGATGAAAATGTCCGCGCCGCATGATGTCCCGACCCATCAGTTGGAGCATCCTGAGAAGTATATTACTAGAGTCGGGAAGGTTCTGAGAAAGTATTCGCTGGATGAGCTGCCGCAGATCTGGGATATTTTCAGGGGGCGGATGAGCATCATTGGCCCTAGGCCGGCGCTGTGGAATCAGGAGGATCTGGTGGAAGAGAGGGAGCGGTATGGGGCGAATGATATCATGCCGGGGCTTACGGGGCTGGCGCAGATCAATGGGCGGGATGAGCTGGAGATTGCGGAGAAGGCGCGGCTGGACGGGGAATATACGAAGCGGCTGCATGGGGGCAGCATAAGCGGAATCTGTGTGGATGCGCGGTGTTTTTTTGGCACTATTGCAGGCGTGCTGAGGGGCGACGGCGTGGTGGAAGGGGGGACGGGAAGGTTAGATAAGGCAGCGGATATGATGATTTCGACTGTCACAGCAGAGGAAGCGGGATTTGACGATTATGGGTATTTGAAGAGCTTTCATATAGACGGACATGAGTTTCGCCGCGTTTTGATTACGGGAGCGGACAGCTATATCGGGAATCGCTTTGAAGCGTATGCCAGGGAACATTACGGCGGAAATTTTCAGATCGACGCACTCGATGTTACGGGGGATGACTGGAGGAAGTTTGATTTTTCTTCGTATGACACAGTGTTCCATGTGGCGGGGATCGCACACGCGGATGTCGGCCGGGTTTCGGAAGAGGTAAAGAGGAGGTATTATGCGGTAAATACAGACCTGGCTGTTGAAGCGGCGAGGAAAGCAAAGGAATCGGGCGTTAAGCAGTTTGTGTTTATGAGCTCGATGATCGTGTACGGGGAAGCGGGACGGTACGGGAAGAAAAGGGTGATTGATGAGCATACGGTTCCGGGGCCAGCTAATTTTTACGGAGATTCCAAATGGCGGGCGGATAAAGGGGTGAGGGAATTGGGAAGCAATGTGTTTCATGTTGCGGTCCTGCGCGCGCCGATGATTTATGGAAAGGGAAGTAAGGGGAATTATCCGGCGTTGGCGAGAATAGCGAAAAGAATATCAATCTTTCCCGTGGTAAACAACAATCGGTCAATTCTTTATATAGATAACCTTAGTGAATTTTTGTGCCAGCTTATTTTATCGGGTGATGGCGGTATATTTTTTCCACAAAACAGAGAATATGCCAACACAGGCCAGCTCGTCAGGGAAATCGGCATTACGGTTCACAAGCCCGTTTATACATCAAAACTTCTTACTCCGGCGGTAATAATGGGTTCTTATCTTCCCGGAAGGGTGGGGCTCTTAATCAATAAGGCGTTTGGAAACTGTGTCTACAGTCACAAGCTTTCTGCATATACGGGTTTGGAATATCAGCTTTATGATCTTAGAGAATCTATTATAGAGACAGAGGGATAAGCAAAATGAATGTATGTATTATAAACTGCTTTGACACATATGAGCATAGGGCTGAGTTGCTGTATAAAGTATTTTCAGAGAGTGGAAATAATGTCAGGATTTTAACGTCTGATTATCGTCATATAGAAAAGAGCAGAAGGATCGAGCAAAAGGCCGGGTATATATTTTTCTCTGCTGAGCCATATGTGAAAAATGTATCTCTAAAAAGACTGCACAGTCATATACAGCTAAGTACGGATTTATTTCAGTTTATAGAGATTCATGCAGAACAGATTGATTTGCTATGGGTGTTTATTCCTCCGAATACACTTGTGAAGGATGCATCTAAGTTAAAAAGGCGGCATCCGGATATTAAAATGGTATTTGATATAATCGATCTCTGGCCGGAAACATTGCCGGTAAAAAATGCAGAGAGATGGTGGCCGCTTAACTGCTGGAAGTTTCTGAGAGACAAAAACTTGGGCAATGCTGATTGCATTGTGACAGAATGCAATTTATATAAGCATGTACTTAGACATGTATTGAAAGAAAGAACCGTTCAGACATTGTATCTGGCAAGGCCGTTAATCCCCTATATCTCCGAATTGCATTTACCCGAGGATAGATTTGCTTTATGTTATTTAGGTTCAATTAATAACATTATTGATATTAAAACAATTGCAGATATAGTAAAAAAATGCGCGATTATACGGCCTGTTATTCTCCATATAATTGGAGATGGGGAAAGAAGAGAAATTCTTATACGAGAGGCCATAGCCGCCGGTGCGGAGGTTTTCTTTCATGGAAAATTATATGATCGGCACCAAAAACAGAAGATTTTTGATTCCTGCCATTATGGATTGAATATTATGAAGGCGTCGGTTTGCGTGGGTCTGACAATGAAGAGCGTAGATTATTTGGAATTTGGCCTCCCTGTTATTAATAATATCCGGGGAGATACATGGGAGGCCGTGAAAAAATATAGAATAGGAATAAATTATAATGACCAGATATTAGGAAAAGAAAATGGCAGCTATTATGTATTGACGGAGAATGCAGCCTATAGAAGAAATGCAAGGGCATTTTTTGAAGATAAATTGACAGAAGGAGTTTTTAAAGAAAAGGCGATGAACATTTTCAGCGGGATGTTTTCTTCTATGGGAACCATGATATAAGAACTGCAGAGAATCGCGTGAACTGGATTGGAAAGGTATTAATATGATTGGATATACACAAATGAGGAATATCCTTCAGACAAACTGGTATGTGGATGATTTTATAAGAAAGATGATTGGCAGAACTTACAATAGGGAAATGCAGCAGTTTGTATCAGAATTAGGTAATATCAAATCTGTTTTTGCTGTAGATGAATTTGTAGAAAAGATGAAAGGGGTGCCAGCGGGCTTATACGGAACCTCCTATACATTTAAACGTGCATTCAGTGAAAATACGTTGTACGGGTATGCTGAACAGATCATGGCATATGCAGGAATTCCGGCAGGACAAATGTTTTATTTTCCACTGCTGGAGCATGGCATTTCTTATGGGCAGCGATATGACAGGGAACGCTATAATATAAGACATTCTTATATCTTTCAGGGAAGGTATAAGGCACAGGGATGGAAGCGTATTAAGAACCATAAAAAGGCTTATTATATTGGTCCGTATATCCACTATGCAGATCCCATATATTCTAAAACCGAGGAGGATGAAATAAAAAAGAAGCTTGGTAAAACCGTATTGCTGTTTTTGCCGCATTCTACAGAATACGCTAATGTAAATTTTGATATGGAATGTATTTTGGAGAAGTATTTAAAGAGATCAGGGGATTCCGTTGATACAGTTATGGTATGTGTGTTTTGGAAGGATTTAACGAAAGAGCTGATTAAGTCAGTTGACAGGGCGCGGTTTAAGCTCGTTACAGCCGGATTTAAATTGGATCCGTTGTTTGTGAAAAGGCTGAAATCGATTCTTCAATTGTCAGATAAGATAATATATACATCCCTTTCATCTTCGATAGGATACTCTTTTTACCTGAAAAAAGACATCATTGTTGATATCCCTGAAGAGGTAACAGGAAAGACTTCCTATATTGCCCGGTATGAAAAAGAATTGATGAAATATTTTTCAATGGAAACACAATGCAGCTATGAACAGCAATACAGATATATTGATCGATACTGGGGATTATCTGAAATCAGGAAACCTGCTTATATCAGGAAGATATATGAACAAAACCGTTACGATATTATAAGGCAATTAGGCTTTTAAGCTTTAGGAAAGAAAATGATCTATTTAATAATTTTTTTTATACTATTTCTTTTTGGGCTGGCAGAGGTTTTATGTAATGAGCGCTGTCAGGTAAAACGGGGATATCTGCCCTTTGCAATTTTATTAATGGGAATCATTCTTTTTGCCGGCGCCCGCGACAGCGCTATCGGTTTGGATACGCTGGTATATGAGAGAATCCATGGGCAAATATGGGAAAACCTGATTTCGGTATTAGACAGCTTTGGGCTTTATAATGTCGAATATGGATATGCCTTGTTAAATCTTCTGGCTCCGAACTTTCAGTGCCTGCTGATGCTTACAGCAATTGCCGGAGCCGGCATTAAAGTGTACAGTTCAAATGAACTTGGTATAAAAAACAAATATGCTTTATTGCTGTTTTATTTTTCCTCTGTTTTTGTATTTTATGATATGGGGATCATGAGAGAAGGGCTGGCGATCGCAATTATTTATCTTTCTTTTCCGTCCATCAGAAAGCGGAACTTATTAAAATTTATGATGTATATGGGGATTGCGATGATGTTCCATATCACCGCGGTAATGGCGATACCATTATATTTTGTAGGGAACAGAGAGTTTACACGAAGAACATATTATATGGTATTACTATTCAGCTTTATGGTTGCGCTTTTGGGAAATATACCGACATTGTTAAAGATAATATCAGATATTTTAAATAATGCGTATATTTCACATAAGCTTGATGTGTATTTTTCACAAAGTGAAGGCTTTGTTTTGAGATTAGCCCCATATATAAAACGGATTTTAATTCTGTTGCTGTTTTTAGAAGCGTTTAAACATCCAAAGCTTTGTTTTGGAGATGCGGGAATAATTGCTGGGGCTAGAGAGATTTCAGAAAATACATGGTTATATATAAACGCATATTATATATCTCTTATAGAGATGATTATTTTTTCTTTTATGCCAATTATGAGTACCAGAGGCTCTGCTTATCTGTATTCATGCCAGATGTTTGTTTTCTGTGAGATGGTTAGTGGAAAGAGAAAAAGGGTGTTAAATATAATCTATTATATTATTTTTTCGGCATTATCATTGGCAACCCTGTATAATTCCGTTTACCATTCAGCCGGAAATATGTATCTTCCATATGAAATATTTTTGTAGAATCAGAGATTGTCCGATCATCAATATATACTTTGGAGGGTATTAATGAAAATAGCGGAGTTTATTTTAAGAATGGAAATAGGCGGAGCGCAGGATATAGTAAAGAAGTATGCTTATGCTCTCCAAAAGTCAGGCCATGAGGTAATAGTAATTGTTTATACGCCAAAAACAAATTCCATTTTTGAGAAAGAACTTAAGGAGAACCATATAAAAACAATTTATATAGGAGAGCTGTACCAATTACGCAATAAACGGAATGGTATGGCTCTGCGTTTTGAACGCCAGATAAAGTCTATGATAGTTTTGTATAAAGTTTTAGATAAATTGCGCCCTGATATTTTTCATATTCATTCGGAGTTATTCAGAGCATTTGTATGGATGCCCTGGAGAAGATGGGATACAAAACTGATTTTTACGGCGCATAATGAAAGTAAAATTGTGTTTCATTCTAAGGTTAATTTATTATTTGCCCGATGGCTTCATGATAAGCATAATATGAGAATCATTGCCCTGAGTGAAAAACATTATAAGAATCTTGCGACGATATTTGGTAAGAAAAACATTTATATAGTTCGCAATGGAATTGATATAGATAAATTTAAGGATGCAAAACCAGGAGAAGTAAAAAAAGAGCTGCAAATTAAAGATAAGTTTGTCATTGGGAATATTGGTAGATTTGAATCTGCTAAAAATCATGTATTTATGCTGGATATTTTTAGGGAGGTTGTGAAAAAAAAGGATGACGCGGTTCTGCTTCTGATAGGAACAGGCTCCTTAGAGGGCGATATACGGCGCAAGGCAGAAAAATATAACATACAGGAAAAAGTAATATTTGCAGGAGTGAGAAGTGATATTCCAGAGCTGTTAAAAGTAATAAATGTATTTTTAATGCCATCTTTATTTGAAGGCATACCTGTAGCATTAATAGAGGCTCAGGCGGCCGGATTGGATTGCGTCATATCAGACAATATTACAGATGATGCGATCATTAGTAATAAAACAGAAAAAATTAGTCTTGATAGGGATGCTGTATATTGGGCAAGAAAAATTATCAGCATACATAGACGCATTGCTGATATTGACTATAAAAGATATGACTTACAGCAATGTATTAAGAGGTTGTTAAAGATATATGAAAGTTAGGCGGTGTTGAAACAATGGTATCGGTTATTTTGCCAGTTTATAACGGTGAGAAATTTTTGTCAAAAGCGATCGAAAGTATTTTAGGACAATCTTATCAGGATTTAGAATTGATTGTTGTGAATGATTGCTCAACGGATCAAACTTCTGAAATTGTTCGGGGATATTCACATCAGGATTCCAGGATCCGTATAATTAATAATGAAGTAAACATGAAACTTCCTGCATCTCTGAATGAGGGCTTTAAAAACAGCACAGGCCAGTTTTTAACATGGACTTCTGATGATAACATATTGAAGAGAGATGCTCTTGCCATTTTGATGAAAAATATATCAGATGGAGCGGATTTTGTTTATTCTGGTATGGAATATATTGATGAAAATGGAGAAATGATTGATATAACCGATCATCTGGGCGAAGATATTTGGTATTCAAATTCCATTGGCGCCTGCTTTCTGTATAAAAGAGAAATATATGATGTATTAGGGGGATATGATACATCCTTTTTTTTAGTTGAAGACTATGAATATTGGATGAGAATTGCTGTTCAATATAAAATGAAATTTATACCGGATAAGCTTTATCAATACAGGGTACATAATAATAGCCTGACCGGGACAAGGCAGGAGGATATAAGGTTAAGAAGAATCAGACTATTAGAGTCATACCTGGCGAACTATAATGTGAAAGATGCGGATAAAAATAAAATCAGGGTACAACTTGCGGAACAATATTACTTGAATGGAGAACGTCAAAAATTAAAGGAGACTTTGAAATTACTGAAGGAAAGGGATCGTGAGGAATATAACAGAGTGGGAAAAGCTGCAAGACTAAACTGTTATATAGATAAAAAAATAATAGAAATGCTTAAAAGGAAAAGAATATGAAAAAGTTTAATTATTTGAATGTTTTTATAAAATGTGATAGCTGGCTGCAAAATAAAATCAAGGAATTTAATGGTGTTGATGATTTACCATTTTGGTGTTCGATGCTTTCGGTATTACTTGACTGGGGATATAAGAGAGAGGCGGGCCAGATAATAGACCGTTTATTAGAAAAACAGGATTTTTTCCGGAGTGTGAATAATACAGTTAATCGTATTGAAATGATGGCTAAGCTAGGGGGGGGGTAAAACGTTTAAATGTATGTTCTGGAAAATACAATTATGCTATAGAAGTAGTTGTCAGAGAACTGTCTAAGTTAATAAATGAAATTAAATCAGAGGATATAGATGGAAAAGAGTTAATAGATGTACTGGAAACATACATGTATTTGAGAAAAATGGATATTATTGATAAAAAAACAGAAGAAAAAATAGAGGAAGGCTATGAAAGTATAAAGAAAAAAATATTGGATTGTATTGAAACATATCCGGATGACATATATTTGCTTTTACGTTTGGGGAATGTTCTGTTGCAAAGTGGGGAAGAAAGTAATACTTTTGTAAAGGGTTTTAGGAAAAAGCTGTTGAAAATACGGTTTTCAAAGAACAAATTGCTGCCTTCAGAAATGTTTATTTTGTTCAGGCTATTATATTTATGTGAAGAATATGAGAAAGGGAAAGAAATATTTTGTTTTGTATGTGGATTACAAAATAAAAATGGCTTATGGAATATTTCAAACCGGGAAACGCAGGGCTTACGTTTCCTTTTTGCACCCAGAACAGAGCAAAAAGAGAGTGTGAAAGAGTTTCTGGACGCTCTGACATATAAAAACAGAACAGATATGAAAAGGTTTTCTCCAACGTTTCTTGATTCTATGGGAGAGGATGATGGAAGGCTTCTTGTGATAAAAGAAATCATTCATAGAATCTGCAATTCTGCAGAGGGCGGTATCAGAATTTTGGATGCCGGAGCTGGAAAGGGACGATACCTTTTTCACTTAAAGCATGCGTTTCCGACTGTTGATCTAAATGCTTGTGACATATCGGATGTAAATCGGAAACATAAAAATTTTGAGGGTATTAAATGGAAATATGGATCGCTGACAGATATGCCATATCCAGATAATATGTTTGATTGTGTTTATACATGTGAAACACTTGAGCATTGCTATCATGTAAGTAACGCGTTAAATGAGCTGATTAGAATTGTGAAAAAAGGTGGTAAACTTATTGTAATTGATAAAAATGTAAAGTTATTAGGAAAACTACGGCTGGCAGATGGAGAACAGTGGTTTGAAGATACTCAGATGATACGCTTGTCGGAGGAAATGGGATGTGATTTAGAAATAAAGGAAAATATTGAATATGAAATGGATCATAAAAGAGATGGCCTGTTTTCAGCATGGATATTTACGAAGTAGGAAGATATAGTTTGTGGAGGAATGATATGAGCTTTTCAGGAAAAATATATCGATTTTTTATAAATAGAATCAGAGAAAGGGAATGGATGGGGCTTATTAATTCTGGTTTAAAGATAGGAGAGAATTGTAATATACAGCCGGGAGTGTTTCTGGATCCTCCACATTGTTGGCTGATTGAAATTGGGAATGATGTAACTCTTGCGGGGGGGGGTGTATGTCCTGGCTCATGATGCAAGTACAAAGAGATATTTAGATTATACGAAAATTTCAAAGGTTATGATAGGCGACAATGTTTTTATTGGCGCAAGATCAGTCATACTGCCCGGAGTGCATATCGGGAACAATGTTATTGTTGGAGCCGGTTCTGTGGTGACAAAAAGTATACCGGATAACATGGTAGCAGCCGGAAATCCTGCAAGGCTGCTTAAGCAGACAGATGTCTACATAAATGAGATGAGGTCAAAGATTTCCGGCGATGTGATTTTTGGGGATGAATATACCATAAGAGAAGGTGTCCGGACAGAAAAAAAGGAAGATATGAAAAAACGTTTAGTAAACGGAAAAATGGGGTTTGTTCACTAAATGAAATGGATTAACCAGGAAGAGGAAAAATGATGGATTATCAGAAAACACTAGAATTAGCTTTTAAATGGATCGATTCACATACAAACAGTGGAGCCGGGATATGCGTAACATCGAAAAAGACCATATCATATCCGGAAGTGACAGGATATTACATTCCTACTCTTTTAAATTGGAAAAAAGAAGATTTGGCCAGCCAATATGCCAAATGGCTTGTGTCAATTCAAAAAGAGGATGGTTCGTGGTATGATTCTGATGATAAAGCTCCATATGTATTTGACAGCGCGCAGATTCTTAAGGGGCTTATCGCGATTTACAGATATATGCCGTCAGTGGAGGAGAATATAATAAAAGGCTGCGATTGGATTTTGGGCAATGTGATAGAGACGGGGCAATTAACAACACCGGATAAAAGTTCATGGGGACGTGATTCCTTTTGCTCTGAAATGATCCATTTATACTGTATTTCACCGTTATTGGACGCAGGGAAGCTCTTTGAGAGAGAAGATTACATCGAAAAATCCAGGAAGATCATCCGATATTATATCACACATCATAGAGAACGGATTGTGAATTTTAATATGCTGTCACATTTCTATGCCTATGTTATGGAGGGGTTGTGGGATGTCGGAGAAATAGATATTGTAAAAGAATCCATGAAAAAGATGGAACAGGAACAGCATACGGACGGAATGATAACTGGTTTAAATAATGTGCCCTGGACATGCTCAACAGGCTGTTTTCAGTTAGCGCTTGTATGGTACAAGCTGGGAGACAAGGAGCGCGGTGATAAGACATTTGGCTATGCATGCGCTCTTCAAAATGAATCGGGAGGCTGGTACGGCAGCTATCCGACAAATAAAATACAGAAATATCTCCCGGGGCGATATCGCCCGTACTATTTCCCGGACGAGGAAATTAGCTGGGCTGTCAAATATTTTCTTGATGCGTATGATTGGAAACGAAAGATGGAGAATCTTAAATAGATTGAATATCATGTTGTTACTATAAAGTGGATTATCTTAGGGGAGATGGAGATGCCTGCGGATTTAAGTCAGAAGACAGCTACGGTCATGTATTTCAATAATTGCTGGTTTACGAATGTTGGGGAAGCTTTTATTGATTTGGGCTCGCATGTACTTATTAAACAGATATTTGGAAGCCCTGTCAGGATGGTCTTTGCGACTGATATGACTGAGTGGTATATTGAAAAAAATAAGAATATAAAGAGCATAAAAGGCTTGTATGTAAAACAGTTTTTTCCAGGATGGTTTAAAAATAAATACAGTTGTAAAGCAATGGATTTATTTAGTTTGTATGATACCGAATACCTTATCCTGTCCGGCATGTTTGCCTGTGAAGCTTTTTTAAAAACGAGCGCTTCCAATGCCGTCATGGAGCTTGCAAAGCAGGGAATGAAAGTGATTTTTTTGGGACTGGGCGGCCTTCATTATGACAGGAAAGAGGTTGAAATTTTTACAAAATATTTAAAACAGGTAAAACCTTATTTGATCATGACGAGAGATGAAGAGACATTCCATTCTTATAAGGACAATTTTAACTGTATTAACGGACTGGATTGTGGTTTTTGGGTAACAGATGCAGTTGGAAATTTAAAGGGGATGGCGAAGAAGGATTATGATATTGTAACGTTTAACCGCTCAAAAGAACCTGCAGGCTATAAGGATGCAAATTGGGATACAACGATCATTCGCCCGGATCACTTTCAATATGATTTTCATCTGGGAAAGATGAGAAACCATCTGATGATTTCGGATTCACCTTATGATTATATATCATTATACGCGAACGCGCGTAAAGTTTATACAGATTTGGTACACGCGACGGTAATAGCGCTCCAATTTGGGATACCCGTGGAATTTTATCCTGTAGATAAGAGGGCATTTCTATTTAAAAACCTAAGCCATCTGGAAAAAAATGGAAGAGAATTAAAGATAAGCAACATTTTTTTACAAAAGCAAAAAGAGAAACTTGTGAAAGAAATTCAGGCAGTGATACAAAATGGATAATAGCCGCACATTAAATTCAATTAAGAACCTTTTTAGCGGGATGGGAAACAAACTGATTTCACTGATCCTTGTTTTTATCAGCCGCAAAATTTTTATTACTTATATCGGTATTGAATATCTGGGAATCAGCAGCTTATTTTCTAATATCCTGTCCATATTATCGCTGGCAGATCTTGGGTTTGGAATTGCAATGGGATATAGTCTGTACAGGCCGCTGGCAGAAAACAATTGTGAGGAAATTTCAGCGCTGATTCACATTTATAAGAAAATTTATAATATAGTTGCAGCAGTGATTTTTGTCATTGGGTTAAGCCTTATCCCGTTTCTTAATGATATCGTCCATTTGGATCACGATATACGACACCTGGAAATCTATTATATTCTGTTTCTTTTGCAGACAACGGTATCTTATTTGTTTGTCTATAAAGCAACGATTATAACAGCGGATCAAAAAAATCATATTGTAAATAATGTCGCTCTGATTACCAATATCATTAAGACTTTATTACAGATTCTTTTGGTGATTATGACTAAAAACTATACGGTTTATCTTATTATTCAATTAATATTTGTATTGGTAAATAATATATGGATTTCCAGAAAGGCCGATGAAATATATCCTTTTATCAAAACAAAGAGCAGGATAAAGGGCGAGTATAAAAAAGAGATATATAACAATTTTAAATCCGTATTTTTATACAAGATATCAGGAACGTTTATGAATTCCATAGACAGTATATGTATATCCAGTATATGCGGGACAGTAATTCTTGCCTATTATACGAATTATTTAATTATCAGTACCAATATAAGCGTTATTATATCAATTGTTTTTGGCTCATTTACTGCCGGGATTGGAAATCTGATTGTGAATGGATCATATGAGCGAAGATATGAGGTTTTCAGGGAGATACAGGTGATCAGCTATTATTTATCTTCTGTGACATTGATCGGCTTTTTATTCCTTGCCCAGGATTTTATCAAACTTTGGCTGGGAGAGCAGTATGTATTAGAGGGTTTAGTAATGTCGGCTGTAGCATGGGATCTGTATCTGGGCACATCATTTCAGCCTCTATGGACATTTCGGGAGGCGAGTGGATTGTATATGAAAACGAAGTATATAATGCTGATTGCAGCAGGCCTTAATGTAATATTGTCAATTATCCTGGGTAAGATGATGGGAGTGTCCGGGGTTATTATTGCATCAATTCTATGTCGTTTATTTACATATTTTTGGTATGAGCCCAAGCTATTATACAGCAACTATTTCGGAAGATCATCTATATACTATTTTATTAGTTATTTTAAAAATATAATATTTAACATTATAATAATGTGTGAAATATATTTGCTTTCACTCGTGATTAATGCAGATAATTGGTTTAACTGGATTTTAAAGGGCATGTTCATTTTGGTTGCTGTAAGCCTTAATTATTATTTGCTTTATCGGAAGAGAGAGGAATTCAAAAATATTTTATCCAGGACAAATTTTTTAAAAAGGATATGAGAAAAGGATGTTGAAAAAATTAGTAGTTTTTTCATTTCAGAACATTCATGGATTAAATGGTTCTGCAAAGTTTATAAAACAGTTTGAGGATAATAAAGTATTTTTTAATAAGAATCAGGTGGATCTTGATATTTATTCAAACAGTGCTGCATTTAAAGAGGAGATCGTGTATCGAAAGAGTATCATTTTTGCGGTAAAACGATTAATTAAGAAGCTCTTGCTGTTTACGGTTCCTGGAACGGCTCTTTTAATTAAACTGTCAATTTTGAATCATGCAAAGAGAACCGTAGATCAATATACAGCATCGCATTCTGATACAGATTGCAGCAGAACCGTATTTTTATTTAACGATTTTTTTACGATGTCTTATTTTTTTGAAAGGTTTCCATTAGAACAAAATACCGTATTTATGATGCATAATAATGGGGAAACACTCAAAATGTTGTTTGAGCGGTATCCGAAATTCAGAAGAAGCCCTGAAGCCATAAAAATGATAAGATCAGAACAGAGATTGCTTAATAAAGTGAAACGTATTATTTTTGTTTCTCATGTTGCAGAAAAGGAATTTCTGAAGAAACATCCATCATTAAAAGATAAAACAAGAACGATTTATATTGGTCACAAGGATGAGAAGATCGTGTCAGAATGTGATGGAAAACATCTGGAGATGCTTACCGTTGGCACTGTATCAAAAAGAAAAAATCAGATTGGTGTTATTAAAGCACTGGCAAAGATTAAGGATTCATCTATCCACTATACGGTAATTGGAGGGGGAGATGGCTTTAATGAGTGCCAAAAATTTATCAGGGAAAAAAAGCTGGAGGCTCAGGTGACTTTGGCAGGTAGTAAAGAGAATGTGAAGGAATATATGAAAAATTGTAATTTATATGTGTCAAACAGTTATGATGAAGGACTGCCCATAGCCGCTCAGGAAGCTCTTGAATGCGGGCTTCCGATATTGACTACAGATGTTGGCGGGTGTTCAGAATTAATAGAGGAAAATGGGCTCCTCATACAGCCGGGAATGAAAAAACTTATAAAGGCGATAGAGGAACTGAATAGAAGAAAAGATGAATTGAAAATAATGGGCATGAGATCAAGGAAAGTATTTCTTCAAAAATTCTGCCTTGATCAAATGCTGAAAGAATATGTAGATTTAATTGATGAAATATGCGGATAGAAGGGGTTTTGCCTGAGCAATTGTGATGATGCAAAAGAGAGGTGACGAGATGATATCTACGATTCTATTTATTGCAATATTGTTTTCGGGGGCAGTTTGGGGAAAGGTTGTATTTAACAAAAAAATTGAGGACAGCTTTCCTGTAGCCTGTATGTCAATCCCGCTGCTTTTATTCGCATTCGGGCTTTTTGACAGATTAAAGACTGGAATGATTGCTATTATTATGATCGCATTTTGTATGTATTTGTATTCTTTGCTTTATATACTCAGAAGCCGGGGGGGGGTATTAGGCAATTATTCACGCCTGGAACAATTATCCTTTTATTTTTAATTCCATTACTGGTTTATATTGATTATGGAAAGATGGCCGATTCATGGGATGAATTTACACATTGGATGGATTGTGTGAAAGCAATGACATATTTGGATACCTTTGTGACAAATGCAGAATCACATTCGCAATTTCGATCGTATCCCCCAATTATGGCTCTGATGCAATATTTGTTCCAGAAGCTCCATTTACTTATATACCCTGCCAGGCCCTTTAGTGAATGGAGAAACTATTTTTCGTACCAGATATTTGCATTAGCAATGTTTCTGCCATTATTTTCTGAAGTGACTCTAAAACAATGGCGGGAAATGATAGTCATAACTATAATTGTATGGCTTACGCCACTTTTTTTCTGCAGCGAGTTTTATTCCATAACATATATCGATCCATTTGTTGGAATCCTTTCGGGCTGTGGGTTTGCCAATATTCTATTCCGCAGAAATAAAGGCTTCCTTTATCACGCATATATTGTATTGGATTGTATTTCTTTGGTCTTAGCCAAAGATGCAGGATTATTATTTGCAGTATTTATTTCAATTGCTTATATTTTTGATGAGATTATTATAAAGTATGATATCTTTCTCGGAGATAATCAAGGCATCTGTGAAAATAGACGGAAAAGAGTGCCTGTTTCACAATTTTACTATATATTTGTTCCGCTTTTTTGCACGCTGATTTCAAAACAATTATGGAATTATAAACTTAAAAAGGACGGTACAGGCAGAGTTTTTGCCGCAAAAATGGATCTTGCGAATTATACAAAACTGTTCTTTTCTGGAGGGGATAATACATACAGACAGGAGTCCGTAGATAATTTTAAAAATGCATTTTTTGAAAACAGAATCCCTTTAGGCAATACGGAGACATCATATTTTGTTCTTTTTTGTATAGCGCTGATTATATGTATATGGATATATTTTTACTTGAAAAAACAGTCGCCGGATAAAGGAAATGTCAGGAATGTGAAAGCCAGGAAATATGCCATAATCGTTTTAATGATTCAGGTATTGACTTATATCTATGGAATGGGCATTGCCTATATTACTAATTTCCCGGAAGGGCAGGCCGTTGGCCTTGCTTCTTATGAACGTTATATCTCAATGCCATATAATACTCTTTGGATTGTTATTATATGGGGGATGCTATATATAATTCACAATGAAGATGGAAAGATATTTTTATATTCATCAATTAGTATTGTTGCAATTGTGCTGCTGATTACACCAATGAACTATACGGGTGATTTGCTGGCTCGAAAAAGAGTAAAACGCTCTATTGAATGGAGGGCAAACTGGCAGCCATTCTCTGATCTGATTCGGAAGACCTGCGATGGAAGTGATACTATATATTTTGTTGCGCAGGAAACCAATGGGATGCAGTGGTGGATCACCAAGTTTAATGCACGACCTGCGAATGTTTTTGTTGAGGATCGCACATGGAGCTTTGGCCCTCCATTTTATGAAGGAGATATTTGGTCAAAGGATATTAGTGTTTCGGATTTTAAGAGGATTTTATTGGAAAACTATGATTATCTGGCGCTGTATCATTTAAATGAGTATTTTATAGAAACGTATGCGGATCTGTTTGAGAACAAAGGCGATATTCAGGAGGGATGCCTATATAGAATTGACAAGGCGACCGGAATAATGGAATTATGTCATTGATGGGGGACAGGGCTATGAATGAAAAGATAATCCCCATTGTAATACCATCATATGAGCCGGATGAACGCCTGATATTATTAATTGAAAAGATTCGGAAAAGCTTTAGCGGGATCATCATTATAGTAGACGATGGAAGCGGAGAGAAATATAAACATTTATTCGATATTGTACATAAATTGGATTGCACGATTTTAACACATGCAGTAAATCTTGGAAAGGGGAGAGCGCTAAAAAATGCGTTTAATTTCGTATTGCATTATTATCCGGAAGCAATCGGAGTTATAACTGCTGATTCAGATGGCCAGCATACATGGGAAGATATTCAAAGATGCATGGATGCTTTATACAATGCGCCGGAAAGATTAATTCTTGGCTGCCGTAAATTCCTTAACAGGGATATTCCATGGAAAAGCAGATTTGGAAATGAACTGACAAGAAAGGTGTGCGGTTTTTTATGCAATGTAAAGGTATCTGATACACAGACAGGGCTGAGAGGCATTCCAAAACAATTTATGGAGAAATTGATGAATGTGCCGGGAGAGCGGTTTGAATTTGAAACGAATATGTTGATTGAGACACAGGGCATAGTGAAGATAGATGAAATACCAATACAGACAATTTATGATTCAAAAGAAAATCATAAGACGCATTTTGACCCGATCAGGGATTCCATAAAGATATACAGAATTTTTGGAAGAATTTTTACCAGATATATTATCTCATCGCTTTCATCAAGTGTGTTGGATTTATTGTTGTTTGTATGGTTTTGTAACTTGTTTCATTCTGAAAAAGGGATGCTCCATATTGGTGTTTCAACCGTTATGGCAAGGATATTTTCCGCTGTATATAATTATTTAATTAATTATAAATTTGTCTTTGCCAGTAAGAAGAGAATAAAGGTATCTTCAGGAAAATATTTTGTTCTGGTGTTTTTTCAAATGATTGCAAGCGCGCTGTTGGTCATGTGGGGAGTTAAGGTTTTACCGTTCATTTCAGAAGTTATGGTTAAAATGATGATCGATACAATTCTGTTTTTTATAAGCTATAAAATACAGAGGAGTTTTATATTTTAAAATATGCTGCAAAGAAATCAGCGCAGTAAGGAGAGCAAATTCAGGAGGATGAAAAGCATATGTATCAGGATAAACGCATTCTGGCGGTCATTCCGGCCAGAGGGGGAAGCAAGGGGCTCCCGGACAAAAATATTCTGCCGTTATGCGGGATTCCGCTCGTCGCGCATTCCGTTTTAGCGGCCAGGAATTGTGCCTACATCGATGATACTGTGGTATCGACCGATTCGCCCCGGATCGCAGAGATCGCAGAGGCGTACGGCGCGTGGATTCCTTTCCTGCGCCCGGATGGCCTGGCCCGGGATACCTCCCGGACGATTGACAGCCTGGTTTATACGGTGGGACGGCTGAAGGAGATGGGACATACCTATGATTATCTCATGCTTTTACAGCCGACCCAGCCGTACCGGGAGGCATTCCACCTGACAGAAAGCATCGAGGAGATCGCAGACAACCAGTGGGATTCGCTGGCGAGTGTTTCGCCGTCCCCGGTTCATCCGATCCTGATGCGCAGGATATCCG